>CAYXXL010000103.1:0-9170 GCA_964469025.1 uncultured Fibrobacteria bacterium | reverse complement strand
ATCGCCGGGGTACCCCGTCTCCGCCGACCAGACCGCGCGGCTGGACTCGGGATCGCGGGCGAAGCAGGCCGGGCCGGCCGGAGTTATGACGGGGGAATAGACCCCGTAGCGCGGCGGTGGCTGCCCGAAGAGGATCCCGTGGGTGTCGGTGAAGAAGAAGCCGAGGCCCGCCGCCGAGAGTTCCTGCTCCAGCCCTTCGTAGTAGCCGCATTCGGCCAGCCAGATCCCGTTGGGGTTCTTCCCGAAATGCCGCTTGTGGGCGCGCACGCCCTGGCGCAGTTGGGCACGCACCGCGGCCGGATTCTGTCGCAAAGCGGGAAGGAATCCGTGGGTCGCGTTGCAGTTCAGGATCTCCAGGTTCCCGCGGTCCTGCCAGTGTCGGAAACCGGCGAGCAGGTCGCTGCCGTACCACTCCCCGAAGAACCGCCGGCACCAGGTGAACTTGTCGTGGTACATCCGCGCGAGGTCCTGGAAGCGCGGCACGAACTGCGTCCGTCGCAGCTCCTTTTCGGAGAGGTCGATCAGCCGGTCCAGGTGCTCCAGGTAGCGTGCGCGAAGCAGCGGATCCGCGAGCATTTCGGCGAGCGGCGGGGTGATGGACATGGCCAGACGGAACCGGACACCTTCCGCGTCCAGGCGGTTGAAGACGTCCAGGAGCGGGATGTAGGTCTCCGTGATCGCCTCGAAGAGCCAATCCTCTTCCAGATGGCGCTCGTTCTCCGGGTGTCGGACGAACGGGAGATGGGCGTGGAGGACGAGTCCCAGGTATCCCTTGGCCACGCCTCAGTCGGTCCAGCGACGTGCGGCTGGCTTGGCTTCGCGGACCTGCTCCCCGGTCTTGTCGACGGCGCGCACGTCCATTTTCAGCTCGGTGCCGTGGGGGAAGGGGAAATGGACCCGGAAGGTGCCGTCCGGGTTGAGTTGCAAGGGTCGGCCCATGAGGGTCACCTGCGCATCGGGTTCCGTGGCGCCGTAGAGGGTCAGTTCGGTCTCCACCCAGAGCCAGAAGTCCTTGGGACGGTTCTTGGGCGGCTGGAATTCGCCGGAGGAGAGTCCCGACCAGGAAACGCCCGACCCGATGGAGGTGTTGCTCCAGCTGGAAGGGGCGGCCTGCAACTGGAAGGAATTGGGCGACCACGAGGAAGGCGCGACTTCGAGGCGCCCCATCCCGGAGCCCCAGGAGGTGAGCCATGCGGCGCCGCCGAGTGACGAACCGAGGGCGCGGTCGCGCAGACGGCGGATCAGGTCCTGGATGCCTTCGCCGTCGCCCAACCCGGCGGCGGCGCGGAACAATTCCTCCGATGCGATGGAGATCCATTCCTCGCTGTCGACGCGCTGTCCCAGCATTCCGGGTTCGAATCCCACGGGTTGGGAGCGGGCGATTCCCGTCCACTCGCCTTGGTTGTCCACCCATCCGAATTCGAATGTGTAGACGCGGCCTTGGTAGGGCAGTTTGGCGTACCAGGAACGCGCGTAGGGAGCCACTTCGATGTCCAGGGCCACCGGCGCGTTGCTGCCGTCGAACAGGACGCCCGTGGTGTCGAATCCGCGCAAGCGGACATCGCCGCCGGACTCGGAAAGCCTGCGTTGCGATTCGGGAGTGGTCTCCCAGTAGAGGTGGGTCCAGTCGGGGTCCTTGGGAATGGCCACCAGGCGATCGAGACCGTAATTTGCGGGGAGATCTCCCTCCAGCAGCGCGGGCCTGGCGTTGGAGCCGGAGACTCGTCCCTTGGATTTGGGCTTGGCTGCCGACCTCGCCGGCACGGAGGGCACCGCGGCGACCGTCTTGGTCCGGCCACGGACCGATGCCTTGGACTCCTGGGGTCTCGCCGGTTGGGGAACTCCCGAGGATTCCAAGGGCTTGGCGTCTGCGCGGCCCGGGGTCTTACCAGATTTCGAAGCGGAACTCGACGCCATTGAATTCTCCTGGACAGAGACTACCTGTGCGACCTCAAGGACTGGCCCCAAGAACTGGCTCCCGAGAGGACAACATACAACTGCACGAAAGTGTCCTTCAGCCTTGGGCCACCGTTGTCGACTTGATTCTCCCCTAAGTGGACAGAAAGATCAACAAATCCCTGGCTGCCGAGTGGAAATCCCAATCCCGCCGTGGCCGCTTCCGTCAGATCGTATTGGTCCCCTCCCACGATTCCGTAGGCGCCCGCCCGCCAGCTCGCCCGCTTCCAGAAATCGTCGTAGCGGTCTCCGGCGCCCTGCGATTGCCAGCCCACGCCGCCCTTCCATCGGTCCGGCGCGCCGCTCACGGTCGCCTGCCAGGTGGTCCATTCCAGGTCCGCGACCACGGCTTGGCGCTCGGAAAAGCGGTAGGCGGCGGCGAAGCCCGCCGACCGCGGAAGCTCCATGGTGGTGGGCTGCGGCTCCTGGGATTGCTGGCTGGTTCCGCCGTCGTAGGGAGTTCTGGTGGCCTGGCCGCGCAGGTCCGCCCAGGCACCCAGGTCCAGCGGACCGCGGGTGAAGTAGACGGATCCCGTCCAATAGCTTCCCCAGTAGGAATTCCCGAGGGTGTCGCTGAAGACGGTGGGCAGGCCCTCGTCGGCCGCCTGAAAGGATTCGGTTCTCATCCGGCGGTCCTCGCCCAGGATCCGGTGGTAGGTGACGCCCAGGGCCAGTCCGCGCAGCCAAGGCAGGGCGTAGCCGTAGGACAGGTCGCCTTCGAAGGCGCCGCCCTGGCCGATGGCCTCGACGCTGGAATCGGCGGGAGAGGTCCATTCGAAGGACTTGTCGAATCGCTGCCAGTACCCGAATCCCAGATGTCCGAAGCGGCCCATGGGGATGGACAGGCTCACCCGGGGGATGCCTCCCCCTCCCACGGAATTGGAGGTCTGGTCGTCCGAGATCATGTCGATGGACGGATCCAACTGGACTTCCAGGGCGGTCTGGGTGGCGAAGGCCGACCGGGCTTCCAAGCGAGGGTCCCACGACCGGTCGGAGCGCAGGGCCTCGCCGGCCTCGCCCATGCCGCGCGAGGGGCCGTCGGAAGGATCGGTTTCGTTTCCCATCCCCAGGATGTTCGCGGGGGTCTGGGCGAGGAGGGCGCCGGAAAGGGAGAGGACGGCGATGGAGAGGCGCATCAGAAGCCGTTCCCGTCGCGCGGGCGCACGATCATCCCGAGGCTGTCCATGATGTTGGCGGCGCTGGGCGCGGCCTCCCAAAGATCTTGCATCCCGATGGTCCCTCCGGCCGGCACCAGATCCACATCCACGTTGAATTTTTCCTCCATCACGGCCAACGAGAACGAGGTCCGCGCTTCCTGGTGGACAATGGGGCTGGTGGTGCTGGCCAGGGCGGTATCGCTGATCCTGGTTTCCGGTCGGGCAGTGTCGCCGATCCCGATCTGCGGGTCGGCGATGGGGGAGTTCCCCAGCAAGGACCAGTGGATGTGGACGTTCAGGCTGTCGTTCGGGTAGTGGCTAACCCTCACACGGACCTGGCTCGAGATCCGGAATTCCAGGGAGTCGGGGATGTCCTTGCGCAGCCAGAAGTTGGTGGAGGTGTAGCTGGTGGTGCTTCCCATCCCCAGCGACAGGCGCGTCGGGACGTCGGAAAGGGTGTTCTCCAAATAGAATCGCCCTTGGAGGATGTCCGGGAAGGAGTCGTCGAACTGGAGGTCGGGAACCACCGTGAGACCCAGCTCGGTAAGGTGGTGCGAGATCTTGATGGGCATGGCGGCGGAGGTGGGAAGGGCCGAGGAGCCAGAGTCCTGGACCACCGCGCCGTCGATCCCCAGGCTTCGGTTGTCGGCGCTCGCCCCGTGCAGCCAGTGGAATCCGGAGAAGGGTACGCGAACCCTGGCCTGCAGGACGTTGAAGTTGTTGTCGAAGCTGTCGGTCGGAATGCCTTTCCCGAGCCGCTGATGCAGAAGGGTCCGGAGCGCGTTGCCGTCCAGGGTCACGCGCAGGCGGTTGCCGCCCCCCACCCACCAGCCCAGGGAGCGGTTCCAGGCGGCGGAGGAGCGCATTTCCGTGGATCTCCAGGCCGTGCGCGCCTGGAAGTTGCCGGGAAGGAAGCTGCCCTCTCCGGTGCCGCTCACGGAATCCGTCCGCAACCGGGGATCTCCCACGGAGAAGACCGACTCCCAGTTCGGGTGTCCGTCCAGGATGGCCACCAGCCAGGAGGGTTTCGCGGCCTTCAGGCGCGCGGCCACGGAATCGCGCAGGGCGGCACCGAAGGGGATGCCCAGGTTCACGCTGGGCACGAAGTCGGAATCGCGGTCGACGATGGGTGTCAAGCCCAGCGCCGAGGGCTCCACGCCCATGAACAACGCGGGAAGCTTCCATGTGTTCTGGGGCGTGCTGTCCACGAGGATGAATCGCACGTGGACTTGTCTGGCGACGCTCGTGTCCGTGTCGCCACCCGACCCGATTCCGAAGGAGAGGCGGGTCAACTTGAACTTGGAAGCCAGGGAATCCACCGCCTGGATCGATTTGAAGCCGGCGTCCGGGGCCGAGGTGTTGGTGAGATCGAAGGCCACGACGGCGCGGATGGAGTCGCCCAGCGTCCCACCCAGCCAGAGCGCCTCCATGCCGTTGGGAGCGGGAATTCCCTCCACCGGAACGACTTGGACACCCAGGACGGGAACCGTGGTGCGAAACGAGTCCCTGGAGGATATGGTGATCCCCTGGGCGGCCAGGAAATCCGTTCCCGTCCGGTTGGTGGCGTCCGTGAAACCGCATCCGGCAAGGAGTGCCGCAAGGAGCAGGGCGGAGATCCGTAGATTCACAGAGGCCTTTCCGTACATGGGAGGAGAACGGCCAAGATACCTTGGTCGACAGGGAATGACTACTCCCCTGTTGCGACACACCCTGGGAGGCCCTCCTTGCCGAGGTGTGGTATGTTTCACCCCTCCCTCATACTGGCAATGGAGTACAATCGCTTGGGCAAGAAACTCGTGATCGCCGAAAAACCCTCCGTCGCCCGCGACATCGCCAGGGCCTTGGGGGGCTTCACAGCGCGCGGCAAGGTCTTCGAGCGCGAAGACCTGGTGGTCTGCTCCGCAGCGGGCCACCTGGTGGAGCTGTGCATGCCGGAGGACCTGGACAAGAAGAAATACGGGTTCTGGCGCCTGGACGCACTGCCCATCATCCCCGCCTCGTTCTCCCTGAAGGCGAGCAAGGAGGATGCGAAGTTCCGCGGTCGCAAGAAGAAGACGGACGACGAAGACGAGGCCGGAGGGGGCTCGGAACTCCTGGACATCATCGAGAAGGAAGCCAAGCGTAAGGACGTCACCAGCCTGGTCAACGCCTGCGACGCGGGCCGCGAAGGGGAGCTGATCTTCACCTACATCGTGAAGCACCTGGGGCTGGACAAGCCCGCCGAGAGGCTTTGGCTCCAGTCCATGACCCAAGGAGCCATCAAGGAAGGCTTCAGCCACCTCCAACCCTCCAAGGTCAAGGCGGGGTTGGCGGACGCCGCCATGTGCCGCTCCGAATCCGACTGGCTGGTGGGCATCAACGCCACCCGCGCCTTCACCGTGCGCCTTTTCGGACGCGCCGGCAAGGAGACCGCGAATTTGGGCCGGGTGCAGACCCCCACCTTGGCCATCCTGGTGAGCCGCGAACGCGAGATCCTGGGCTTCAGGCCCCGTCCGTACTGGACCGCCAAAGGGGTCTTCGGGATCCAGGGCGAGACCTACGAAGGCATGTGGATCCGGGAGGATTTCAGGAAAGCGGACGATCCGGACGACCGCGCCGACCGCATCTGGGACAAGGCGCAGGCGGAAGCCGTCCGCGCCCGCTGCAAGGGCAAGCCCGGGCTGGCCACCGACAAGTCCCGCGAAAGCCGCGAGATGCCGCCCACCCTGTTCGACCTGACCACGCTGCAGCGCGAGTCCAACAAGCGCTTCGGGTATTCCGCGCGCACCACGCTTTCCGCGGCGCAGGCGCTCTACGAGCGGCACAAGGTCCTCACCTACCCGCGCACGGACAGCAAATGCCTTCCCGAGGACTATCCTCCCGAGGTGGTGCGCATCCTCGGCCAACTGGACGGCCCCTACCGGGGATTGGCCGGAAGGATCAAGGATCCCACCCGCGCCCTGAACGCGAAGAAGATCTTCGACAACGCCAAGATCTCCGACCACTTCGCCATCGTGCCCACGGGCGAGATCGCTTCCAGCGCGCTGTCCCCGGTCGAGGCCAAGGTCTACGACCTCGTGGTCCGTCGTTTCCTGGCCGCCTTCCTGGACGCCGCCGTCTGGAAGATCGTGGAGCGCACCACGCGCGTGGGCGACGACGCCTTCCGCACCACCGCCAAGGTGCTGGCAACGGCCGGATGGCGGGAAGCCTTCGGCAAGGAGGAGGAGGAGGACGTCGAGATCGGGATGGCCTCGCGCCTCCCCGGCCTCGGCTCGGGGACCTCGCCGGTGGAGACGGAAACCGTCCTGCTGGAGGGTTTCGAGACCAAGCCGCCGGCACGCTACAACGACGCGTCGCTCCTGGGCGCCATGGAAAACGCCGGCAAGCTCCTGGACGACGACGAACTCGCCGAGGCCATGAAGGAACGCGGTCTGGGCACGCCCGCGACCCGGGCCGAAACCATCGAGAAGCTGGTGGGCGCCCGCTACGTCACCCGCGACCGCAAGGATCTGCTGCCCACGGCCAAGGCCATGCAGTTGGTGCACCTGTTGGAAGCGATCCCGGTTCCGGAGCTCGTTTCCCCCACCCTCACCGGCGACTGGGAACACAAGCTGCTGGAGATGGAGAAGGGCCACATCAAGCGGGAAGCCTTCATGAAGGAGATCGGGTCCTTCACCGAATCCATCGTCGCCAAGGCCAAGGCCTTCGACCACGACACCGGTTTCGAGGAATCCGAACCGTTCGGCAAGTGCCCGTCCTGCGGCAAACCCGTGAAGGAGAAGCTCAAGGCCTACGAGTGCACGGCCTGCGACTTCAAGCTCTACAAGACCGTCTCCCAGCGCCTGATCACGCGTCCGGAAGCGACGGAACTGATGGAGAAGGGCGAGGTGGGCCCCTTGGACGGCTTCTTCTCCTTCAAGACGCGACGCTCCTTCTCCGCGAAGCTCAAGCTGACGGAAGCCGGCAAGGCGGAATTCGTCTTCGAGGATCGGGCGCCCGGCGCCGTCGCCGAAGTCAGCCAGGGAGGAGCCACCGACCTTTCGATCGGCTCCCTCCACCCGGAATTCGCCTGTCCCAAGTGCGGAGGCCCCACCAAGCTGCGCAAGGGCCGGTTCGGACCGTTCCTCTCCTGCCCCAGATACCCGGAATGCGACGGCATCGTGAACTTCCGCATCGTGGAAGGGACCATCACTCCGCGCGTTCCCCGCAAGAAGAAGGACGAGGAATAGTGGATTTGCTGGCCTGGCAGGGCCGTTGGCTGGAGGTCGTCCTTCGCGACGGCTGGGAGTTCGTCCGTCGACGCAACGCGACGGGAGTGGTGGGCGTCGTGGCCGCCACCCCGGACCGGGAGATCCTGCTGGTTCGCCAGTACCGGGTGCCGGTGGCGACGGAGACCATAGAACTGCCGGCGGGACTGGTGGGCGACGGTGGATTTCCGGAAGATCCGCTTGCGGCGGCCGGTCGCGAGTTGGAGGAGGAAACCGGCTGGAGGGCAGGCCGATTGCGCCTCCTCTGCCAGGCGCCCTCTTCGGCGGGCTTGACCAGTGAAACCCTGCTTCTGGTGATGGCGGAAGACCTGGTGCAGGTCGGCAGCGGCGGCGGAATTCCCGGCGAGGAATCCATCCGCGTGGAGAGGATACCCTTCGATCGGGTCGCGGCTTGGCTTGGGGAAAGGATCCGGGAGGGCGCGGTCGTTGACGCCAAGATCTGGGCTGCTCTGTGGTTCCTCGGTGTTCCCAGCGCCAGCGGGACGGAATTGACGGTCGGCGACCAAGGTGCGACAATTTGGGGAGGGGAGCCTTCATGAGCCATGTCCGACCTCTTCAAGGCGTCCGGTACGACCTGTCCAAGGTCGGGTGCGACCCTTCGGCGCTTTTCTGCCCTCCCCAGGACCTGCTGACCCCGACCTGGCGCCGCAACCTGTTCCACCGGAGTCCGTGGAATTTCGTGCGGGTGAGCACGGGAGCCGAAGGTCCCGAGCAGACTCCGGACGCGCAAACGGCTTCCTCCGCTTCCGCGAGGATCGCCCGGGAGTGGTTGCGGCTCGGCATCCTGGTTAGGGATCCCCAACCTTCGTTCTACGTCTACCGCCAGACCTTCGCCGCCACCGTGGGGGGGGTGGACGACCGGTTCTCGCGCATCGGCCTGGTGGCGCTTCTCGATCCGGGGGCCGTCGTCGGACATCCCGGGAACGGAGCCCCTGCCGACGGGTGGGCATCGCTTCCCGTCCATCTGCACGACGAGCCATCCACCGCCTTCGCCGGGCTGCTCGAGGCGGCGAAGCCCGTCCACCTGCGGTTCCTCGACGAACACTCCGTCGAGCACACCTTGCAGGTGCTGGACGATCCCGAGGCGGTGCACGCGTTGCAGGGCGTCCTGCGCAATCTCCGGACGGTTTCGCTGGATGGATGGATCCGGCCTGGACCCGGCCCGCACCTCGCCCTCCTGGTCGCCGCCGACGATCCGGGTCTGGTCCTGCAACCGGTCCACCGGATCTACCGGCACCTGGATCCCGCCGTCCTCGACTCCGCCGAGGGGATGCTGCGCGCCGCGTTCGCCGTCGAGGAACTCCCGTACCTGGGGGCAGATGCCGCCGAGGCGCTGCTGGCGACGTTGCCGGAAAATGTCCACGGATTCGCGTTTCGCCGGCGCGACAGCGACTCCATCCTGCTCCTCCAGGTTCCGTTCGCAGATGGCGACCATGCGCTGGATTCCTCCTTCCTCGGGGAGACCTTTGATCGCGCCGTGCTCCCGAGGCCGCAAGACAGGGAGCACCGGATCGGAAACGTGTCCGAGGGACACCGCGCCATGGAGAGGCTCGATTCCGACCCGGAGGCGAGCTTGGCCATCCTGCTCCGCCCGGTCGGGGCCGGGACCCTTTTCTCCCTGGCCGGGGCGGATTCGAACGATCCGGCCATCGCGCCCCTGCACCCGCGGCCCTGGAGCGGACTCGTCTCCTATTTTCCGGATGCCTGATTCCTCGGGGGCGGGGAGAACCGCGGCCAAGACGATCGCGCGCGTCCTGCTCGGGGTGGCCCTGCTTCTCCTGCTTTGGCACCGGGGACTCGTGGATCCCGT
>CAYXXL010000102.1:0-9181 GCA_964469025.1 uncultured Fibrobacteria bacterium | reverse complement strand
GGAGTTGTGGCGCTCCGTCCCGGATTCCCGGCGCGCCTTCGGCGCCCGCCTGGAAGGGCGGCCCGACACCTACCTGTCGGACACCTCCGGGAGCTTCCCGCTGCGTTCCGGACCAGCGTGGTTCCATTCGGACACCATCTCGTTCGGGATCGGGGGCTCCAATGCGCTGACCTTCTGGCGCGTGGCCATCGGGAAAAAGCACATGCAGGGTTGGATGGATGCCACGGACCTCGCTCGACTCGCCGACGATTCCGGTCGGGCCAGGGTGGTCTGGACCCTTCCCGGTGGCAGTTCGGCCTCCTGGAGGGAAGCATCGTCCAAATGGCCGCGTGGATGGCTCGCTGCGGAAACCGATACTTCCGGAGACCTCACCTTGGGGTTGTCGATCCCTGCAGACGGGGAATTCGTCCTGCGCATCGTCGATTCGCTGGGGAACGAATTCCTGCGCTCCCAACCGATCCACCTTCCCAGGGGGGTCCACGAGAAGATCCTTTCGCCGGGGCTTGCCCAGGGGTGGTGGGACATCCGGCTGGACGGTCCCTCCGAACGCTGGCAGGTCAGGGTCTACCAGCCCGCCCGGCGACCGACACTCCCTTCCCGACCCTGATCACGCGGTCAAAGGATGCGGAAACCACGCAGGTTCTGGTGCAGCTCCAGGACGAATCCGCGCGCGAGCCCGATGGCGGGCACCGCCACCAGCATCCCCAGCACACCGCCCAGGTGGTTGCCCAAGGCGACACCCAAAATCACCACCCAGGCCGGCAGATGGAGAGAGCCCCCCACGGTCGCCGGGTAGATCACGAGATTGTCCAGCGTATGGATGGAGCCCAGCACCAGCAGGATCACCCACCAAGGTGTGGCGGTGGCACCCAACAGGGCCAAGGCGACGGCCGGCAGCCCTCCCACCAGCGGCCCCAGGAAGGGAACGGCGTTGGCGAACCCCGCGAAGGCCCCCAGAAACGGGGCGTAGGGTACGCGCAGCACGGCCAGGGCGATGGTGATCAGGATGCCGTTGACGATGGAATCCAGGCATTGACCCCTGAGGTACTCGGCCGTCTGGCGCTGGACCCGGTAGAGCAGCCGCAGCGTCATCTCGAAGTAGCGGTTGGGTACCAGGAGCATGAAGGCTCGGCGGATCTCGGAGCCGCGCGCGAGAAGGAAGAAGGCCACAACCAGGGTCAGCACCGCGTTTTCCAGCAAGGGGAGGACATCCAGGAGGTCGTGGAGGGAGTCGAAGGGACTTCCGTGGGAGGTGAGGCGGCGAACCGCGAGTTCCCGGGCCCTGTCCAATTCCTGGGCCGGGACCAGCCGTCCGAGGATGGCCATGAGGCCGGACGATTTCTCCTCGGCGGAGCGAAGGTACTCGGGCGAGTGGTCCCTGAAATCCTGGATCTGGTGGAAGATGGCGGGCGAGGCGGTGACCACCACGGTGGCGATGGCCGCCGCCAGGGAGCCCAGGACCAGGAACGCCCCCATGGTGCGCGGGATCCGGCGGCGGTCCAGGGCCTCCGCGACCGGCGACAGCAGGATGGCCAGAAGGTACCCCAGGACCAACGGAGCGAGGAGCATCCAGGCGGATGCCAGGAGGAACAGGGAAATGCTCGCGACCAGGAAAATCCAGAAGGAGAGCAGCAACCGGTCGCCGCGAGCGGAGAGCGGCTTTCGGACGGGAGGCGACATCATCAGTAGGGGCCCCGGGCTGACCCTTCCTCGATGTCGCGAAGGCGTTCGTTGGTTTGGCGCAGGCGCAGCGAGACCGACAGGGCCAGATTGTGGAGGAGCCGGACCGCCGCCTGTGGACGCGTCCGTTCCAATTGGTCCAGATCGCCCTCGAACAGCCCGAAGAGCACGCTGTCCTCGTGGGCGATCGCCGAGGCAGACCGGGGACCGTGGTCGAAAAGCGACATTTCCCCGAAACACTGCCCCGGCTCCAGGATGGAGAGCTGGATCTCTCCCCGGACGGGGTCTTCGGCGACGATCCGGATGCGACCGGAATGGACGATGTACATGCCGCTGCCCACGTCCCCCTGGCGGAAGACGAACTCTCCGGTTTCGTAGCCGCGACGATGCAGTGTGCGGGCGAGGTGCGCCAAATGCCGCCGGTGCGTCCCTTCCAGCAGCGGGACATGTCGAAGCCACTCCGACATGCGGTCGGGCCGGCCCGACCGGAGACGCGAGACGAGGTCCGTCCAGAGAGGGTGTCCGCGCTCGCTGGACGGGTCAGGCGAGAACACGCGCCCGTCCGTTCCCCGACGTTGGGCGGCCAGGCGTCATTTGATCTTGAGGGCCTTCTTGATGGCGGTGTCGATGCTCGCGATGGTGGCGGAATCGGAAGCGTTCCAGGTCTGGTAGGTGCCGTTGGGTGCCACCAGCAGGATCAGTGGTACCGATCCCGTGCCGTACACCTCGCTGAACTTCTTGGTGTCGTCCTGGAACGCCATGACGTCCAGGTTGAATTCCTTGTCGAACGCCGTGATGTCGTCGGGGCTCGCGAAACCGGTGGCGATGGCGGCGACGGCAAGACCCCTCTTCTCGTACTTGTCGCGATCCGCACGGATGTACGGGTAGGTGTGCTGGCAGTGGCCGCAGGTGGGCGAGAAGTACATGAGCAGCGACCAACGGTTCTTCAGCATCTCGAAGGACAGGTCCTTCTGCTTGATGGGCTTGAGGGGAATGGCGAAGTCGATCCGCGTGGGCTTGACCTTCGGGGCCGCCGGGGGGGCGGTCGGACCCTGGACCGGTTGGGCGGTGGCGAGGGAGCACAAGGCCGCCAGGCTGACAATGGACAAGATTCGCACGGAGGGCTCCTTGTTGGTATTGGGTATATAGCGGCTGACGTTTAAAATAGGATTCGATTCCAGGGGAAGGCCCCCGATCCCGCTCCGTTCCTCAGAGTCGGGCCCGTATCCTGGACGAGAGGTGCGCGTAGTCGTCTCCGAAGCTTTCGCGAAAGGCTTCGGGTTCGTCGAGGCCGTCGCGCAGATGCCCGAGATAGGACTCCAGGGCCGTGGTGTTGTGCAATTCCATCAATTCCTGGGTCACCGCCAGCGAGTAGTGGTAGGCCAGTTGGGCCTGGTCCTCGTCGAGGTCCATGAAGGTCCGCCGGGAGGGAAGGGAATCCAGCCATCCCGCGGAGGAGGAGCCCGGGAGGGAATGGATCCGTTCACCCTGGAAGTACTGGGCCAGCCCTTCGTTGAGCCAAAGCGGGATCCGTCCGGACGCGGCCTGGGCCAGGAAGGCGTGTGTCAGTTCGTGTCGCAGGATGGGAACGCGCTGGACCGGATCCTGGGCGACGTCCATGGGGAGATGCACCTGGCCATCGAAGCTCGCGGCGGCCCAATGGGGTGCTCGGGTTCCGCCCCCCACCAGGACGACCACGGGATCGCCGGGCTCGAACCCGAGGCTCGGTCGCAGGAAATTCCAGGCGTCCTCGGCCGTGGAAAGCACGTCCGACTCCAACCCCTCGGGGCAGGTTTCCACGCAGACGACGCGGAGATGGCCGTCGGATGTCCCGCTCCGCCGATCCCTGAGCGAGGCCACCTGCTGGCGGAGGGACTGGACTTCGATCGACCCGGGGTCCCGGACGGAAAGCTCCGCGAGCCGTTCGTCCGCCGCCTTGGCGTCGCCCCGGCGAAGGGCGCACTGGACCAGGATCGCCCACGCCTGGGTCTGGGCGGGATGTTCGGCAACAAGTTTTGTCAGGATCGACTCCGCCACCGGCGACGATCCGTCCACGGCGTGCGAATAGCCCACCAGGAGGCGCGCGTCGGTGTCGTCGGGAAAGTCCTGGAGCACGGCCTCGCCGAGTTGGCGACCGCGCCAGGACTGTCCCGCTCCGGTCAGGACGAAACCCAATTGGAGCCGCGAGAATCGGCGCAGCAGGAGGGCTTGCGGGGAAAGCGGTGCGATGGAGAGGCATCTGCCCAAGGAGGCCAGTACGCTGTCGTGGTTCCCCGCCCGTGCCCAGCAGACGGCCTCGGCCTGCGACCAGGCGGCGTCCGCGGGGTGCTCCCGTTCTCCGCGAAGGAACAACAAGGCGGCCCGTCCGTGGTCGGGGGTTTGGGAGACTGCCACCGCCGAATCCCATTGGGGCCCGGCGGTGGGATTGGAAGGGAGGGTCCAGGAATCGGGGGCCGAGGAAGGAACCGTTGCCGGGGCGGGCATGGATTTCCGGTTTCGGGCGGCGACCCAAAGGAAAGCGCATGCACCCGCGGCCATCGCGATGGCGATCGCCGCCGATGTCGGCCGCATGGAATACCTCCTTCCGCTCCCCACCGGGGGTCTATTATTCGCCCGCGATGGAGTTCCGTCACCCATGGTATGGAATCTCGATCGGATCCGGCAAGTCCGTTTCGAAGGTTTTTCCGCTGCTGGTCGTCCTGGCCGGATGCGCCGGGCAGCATCCCGGTGCTCCGCCGCCGCCGCCGTTGCCGCTGCTGGCGACCATACCGCCCGCGCCTCCCTCCATCCTGAACCTTCCGGTGGAAGTGGATCTCGATTTCGCCCGCGATCGGGTACTGGAGTACTTGCCCAAGCCGCTCTCCCAGGGGGTCGTGCAGCGGAAGGTGACGCTCGCGAACGTGCCTTTCGCGCCGGAAGTGGGTGTCGAATTCCGTCATCGCGCCCAGTTGGAGAGCCTGGACCTCCGGATGGACGGCGACCAGTTCCGGGCCGTGGCCCGGGTGGCCTTTTCCGCGGGCGGCTCCCTGGTGGGCTCGGGGATGGCGTTCGGGGTGGCGTCGTGCGGGGAGGCGGCGGGAGAACCCCTGCCCGCCGTGGATTTCACGCTGCGGGGGACCCTCGCCTGGAAGGAAGACGGAAAAGTCCAATTTCTGCCATTGCCCTGGGAGCTCAAGTGGGCGAGGCCGTGCGAGTTGACGGCGTTCAAGGTGCGGTTGGAGGATGTCCTGGATCTGCCTCTGGTCCGCGATCGCGTGGAGGCGGCCATCACCCAGGCGGTCCAGAGGATCCCGGAGGCGATCCACATCCGCCCCTTGGCGGACCAGGTGTGGCACCAGTTGCAGAAGCCGCGCTTCGTGCTGCCCGGGATCTGGCTGGTGGTGAGGCCGGAAAGCCTTTCCCTGGGTCCGCTTTCGGGATCCGGGAAGGTGCTGAAGACCACCGTCTCCCTGAGGGCGCGTCCGGCTCTGACGGATTCCGTCCAGGCGTCGGACACCGGACGGATCCTGCCGCCCCTGCGGGTGGAGGCGGCCGCGGACGGCGATTTCCATCTGGACGCGCAGGCGTCCGTTCCGGAAAGGACCATCGACAGCCTGCTCACCGCCACGCTTTCCGGTCGGGACTTCGATGCCGGAGGGAGGGTGGTCCGGATTTCCAAGGCGAGGCTCTACGGAGGGGGAGACGAGGCCGTCCTGGGACTCACGCTGGTCGAGCCCATCCGGGGCGACATCTTCCTGCGAGGAAGACCGGAATTCGATTCCTCCGCGAAGACCTTGCGCCTGGCGGACCTGGAATTCGACCTGCAGACGGAGTCCTACCTGGCCAAGACCGCGGATTTCCTGCTCCACGGCAAGATCCTGGGAGCCTTGCGGAAGGCGGCCACCGTGGATCTGCGCCGATTCCTGCCTCGTCTGTCGGATCTCCGGATCCCCGCCGGGGACGTGGGCGAGCTGCGCGTTTCCCTGGAGGAGCTGCAACCCCTGGGCCTGTCCCTGGAAGGGGGGCGCCTGCAGGCCTGGCTTCGGGCCAAGGGTCACGCGGTGGTGAAGGTGGGGGCGACGACTCCGTAGAGCACCCCCGCCGGTGAACGGCACGCTCAGTCGGGATCGTTTTCCCGGAGGAATTCCTGGAATTCGCGCACGGTGGCGATGTATTCCTCGGTCTGGTCGGGACGGAGCCGCAACAGTTCCAGCACGGAGTGCGTCTGTTCGCTGGTCAGGCTGATCCGGAGCTGCTTGTTGAGCTTGCCCTTGGCACCCCACTTCTTGGCGAGTTCCGGAGTCACCTCGATGGAATCGGCCGGCGAAAAGAAGCGCATCTCGTCGCTGTACAGCGCCCAGCAGTTCTCCAGCTCGAAGTAGCGGGAGAGAAGCTCGTCGGCCGTCCCGTCGCGAAGCGCCCATCTGCGCAGGTGCAGCTTCTTGACGTCGCGGATCTTGTCGATGCGCATGTAGCCCATCAGCAGGAGCTTGCCCTTGTGGCGTTCCGACAGGCCTTCGTAGAAGGTTCCGAAGAAGATCCACCGCTTCTTGTTCTTGACCAGGGAGTTGCGCAGCTGAACCTGGGACGGCCCGGCCAATCCGAAGGTGCCGGTCTCGTAGTTGGGCTCGGTCTGCTGGCCCTTCCCGAATTCGTCGAGGGCGTCGCGCACCGGCATCACCGATTCGCGCGAGGTGTTGATGTGGATGAGGACGCCTTCGTCCTTCCCGCGAAAGTCCTGCCACTGGGAGAGGTCGATCTGGGTTCTGGGCATAGATGAACTCCCTTCCAACGCCGAAAGGTCAATCTTTCAGTCGAGGAGACTAGAGGTCGTTTGCGTGACCGGTAAATGGACGCCCAAGGCCATTTTGGCTGCAGGGTCGTCGCTTCTGGTCTCAAGATAGCAAGACACCGGGACTTGCGTCGAGGAGTCCGAATTTGGACCTTGTCCACATGATCCTCTGCCTCCTAGCCTGCCTCGCAGGATCCTCCCCTTCCGCCGTTTCCGCGACCCAAACCGCCCTTTCCCAGGCCGCGCCACTCCTCGCGGCCCTCCCACCGGGAAACCTGGCGTTCCGCACGGATTCCGCCAGCCGGCTCCTCGTGGGGCGCGGATATCTGTTGGGTCCGCTGGGAGAAGGCGACTCCTCTCGGGGGGATCCAAAGCCCCGGTTCCGCCTGGATTCCTTCGATTGCGTCACCTACCTGGAAACATCTCTGGCTCTGGCGCGGGCCCGGGACACCTCCGACCTGCTGTCGCGCATGGACTCCATCCGGTACCTGGATGGTCGCGCGCAATGGCGCTGGAGGAACCACTTCTTCGAGGGCGATTGGCTCCCGAGAAACGGGTCTCGGGTCCGACTGCTCCGGTTCCCGGAGGATACGACGGTGACTCGAAGACTCGCCCGCAAGGGGTTCTATGCGAAGAAGGGGTTCGAAGTCCCCGATACCTCGGTGGAACTGCACTTGCTCTGGCGCGACCGGGCCATCGCGCGCTTTTCCAGTTCCTCCGACTCGGCAAGGTTGCTGGGGGTGGCCTTCGTGGGCAAGGTGGACGGGTACCCCGTGCTCCACACGGGATTCCTGGTGGAACGAGCGGGCGCTCCTGCCCTGCTGCGACACGCCTCCCAGGCAGGTTCCGTGCGCGAACAGCCATTCGCGCAGTACCTGACGGGGAAGCCGAAGTTCGTGGGGGTCGTCGTCTGGGAGGTGTTGCCGTGACGGGGATGTTTCCAAGGGCCGGTTGAGTACCTTGTCCCACGCGATGTCCGAACTCTGGCGATGGGTTCCGCCCCTGTTCTACGGTTTGGCGGTGGTGATGTACGGGAGGCGGCTGAGGGCACCCAACGCCCAGGCGGCCGCGCCCTGGCTGGGTCCCGTGGCGGTGGGGGCGCACCTGCTCCAGCTTTGCCTGCTGTCCTGGTCCCAGGGTCGTCTTCCGTTCGGGACCATGTGGGAGGCTCTTTCCCTTTCCACCCTGGTCCTTTCCGGAGCCTATCTGCTGGTGGAGCGGATGGCTCGATCCACGGCGCTGGGGGCTCCCTTCTTCCTGCTTGCCGCGTTGGGAAGCTCGCTGGCCGCCGGGAACCACGAGCCGGCCCGGTGGCCGGTCCTGGTCCAATCGACCCTTTTCGCGGTGCATGTCGCCTTGGGCGTGGTGGGAATCGGACTTCTCGCCGCATCCGGACTCCTGGCAGCGGGTTGGCTCCTGCTGTACCAACTCCTGCGCGGACGCCGGTTCGGCGAATTCACCCGGACCATGCCGGATCTGGCCACCCTCGACCGACTCTTCTTCGCCCTTTCCTCGCTGGGCACCATCCTCCTGGCGTGCGCCGCCGTGCTCGGCCTCCTCTGGATGCACATCTTCCGCCTGCCCGTGACCCCTCTGGTGTCGTGGAAGATGGCCACGGTCCTGCTGGTGCTGGTCTGGTACGCGGCCATCCCGTTGCTCCGACAGCGCCGGACCTGGTCCAGCGGCTGGATCGCCTGGGTGGGTTTTCTGGGATTGGTCCCGCTGGGGCTGATGATCTGGACGGGAACCCGTGCCATCTGAGCGCCCGCGACTGCATGCGGGCGTGGTGGGAATTTCCTGGAGGACCGCGCCCTCGGAACTGCGGGACGAGTGCCTTCTTCCTCCGGAGCGCGCCCATGCCTTGCTCTGCGGCTTGAGGGCGAGAGGTGTC
Organism: uncultured Fibrobacteria bacterium; assembly: GCA_964469025.1. GTDB lineage: Bacteria > Fibrobacterota > Fibrobacteria > UBA5070 > UBA5070 > UBA5070. Next base: position 839 of record CAYXXL010000102.1, on the reverse strand, counting down.
CGCGAAGGGGCCGTGCTCTCCACCTGCAACCGCGTGGAGATCTGGACGGCGTCGGAGTCGCCGGAATCCGCCGCGGAGGCTTGCCTGGAGGAATGGGCGGAGGTCTGCCACCCCCGGGCGGGATGGATCGACAAGCTCTACATCCACCACCACGACGCCGCGGTGGAACACATCTTCCGGGTGGCGGCGTCCGTGGATTCGCTGGTCATGGGCGAGGCCCAGATCCCCGGCCAGGTGCGCTTGGCCTGGGAGTCCGCCCGGGCGAACGGCCATGCGGGATTCTTCCTCACGCGGCTCTCCCAGGCGGCCCTGGGCGCCTCCAAGAGGGTGCGGTCGGGGACCCGACTGGGACAAGGAGCCCTGTCGGTTTCTTCCGCGGCCGTGGACCTGGCCCGCAAGATCGCCGGGGACCTTTCCAAGGTATCGGTCGCGATCCTGGGGGCGGGCGAGATGGCGGAACACGCCCTGACGGGGTTTGTCCACGCCGGGGTGAAGAAATTCGTCTACGCGAACCGGACGGTGGCCCATGCCCGGAGGCTGCAGGCCATCGGTCCCGGACGCGTGGAGGACCTCTCCGCGCTGGAGTCCATCCTCGCCCAATCCGATGTCGTGGTCTCCGCCACCGGAGCGCCCGGCTTCGTGGTCACCTCGGGACTGGTGAGATCCGCCATGCGCGGGCGGCGCCGTCCGCTCTTCCTGCTGGACATCGCCGCGCCCAGGGACGTGGATCCAGAAGTCTCCAAGGTGCCGGGGGTTTTCCTGTACGGCATCGACGACCTGGAGCAGGTTGTCGACAAAAACCGTCTACAGCGCGGGGAGGAGGTGCACCTCGCCGAATC
>CAYXXL010000101.1:0-9226 GCA_964469025.1 uncultured Fibrobacteria bacterium | reverse complement strand
AAACGGCTTCCGGCGCCGACACCAGGGTCTCGAAGGCTTCTCGCATGGACTCCCGCGTGCCCAGCGTCATCTCCCCCTCCAGGCGCAGAAGCGCCAATCCGGAACGGGGTCTCTCGGTCTTCCAGGAAAATCCCGGCATCAGATGTCCTCCTGCCATTTTTGCGATAACTTGGCCATGATTTCCTTCAGCCCGTCGGACTCGGAGTGGTCGAAACTCGAGAGACCCAGACGGGGACGCACCCACAGCCGCCCGCCTTCGGGCAGGGCGATTTCCCTCCCCAGACGCTCGCGGATCTTCTTCACCACCAGATCGGAATTGGCCTCCACCGTCATGGGAAGCACGATCAGGATCCGGTTGTATCCCAGGCTGCCCACGAAATCCACGTCGCGCAGCATCGCGCGCAGGTCCCCGACGAGGATGTGGAAAAGTCCGCGCAGCTGGGTCCCGTCCTTCTCCACCGATTCGCGGTCCTCGGGAAGTCCCTGGAAGGAGAGCAGCAGCGCCGAGAACGGCACCCCGTAGCGCGAAGCGCGCCGCGCTTCGTAGCGCAGGAAGAATTCCGTCACGGCCTTCGGGTACACTCCCTGGGGCAGCTCGCGCGAGGCCGAGCGCTCGCGCTCCTCCAGGATCCGGAGCCGCACCCTTTCGGCGATCTGCTGTCCCACCTGGCGGGCCAGTTCGTCCACGCCCACGATCTGGAAGGCCATCTCCATGATGCCCTCGATCTCGGTCTCGTCGTGCACGAGCTCTCCGAGGGTCGCCGCCTTGGATTCGATGGTCGCCTCGGGGTCGCGGAGCTGGTGCGCGAGCACCCTGGCCTTGAGGTCGCCCAGGGTTCGCTTGGCCCGCAGGTCCAGCTTGCGCAGCGCGTTGTGCTTGAGTTCCGGAGGCATGTCCTGCCCAGACAATTCCTGTCTCACCTCGGACTGGAGCCGATCGAAGGACCGCACGGCTTCCACCGACCCGTGCAACCCCTGCTCCGAGGATTCGGCCAACCGGTCGCCGGCCCGGTCGATGCTGTCCAGCAACGCCTGGATCGACGCGTCGGATCCGGGGTCCCCGCCGCCGCGTCGGATCTCGGAAGCGACCACCAGGAGCTTCGCGGCGGATCTCGGATCGCGACGCAGTTCGCCCAGTATCTCGTCGGGGCTGACACCCATCTCCGAGGCCGCCGCCGCCAGTTCCTCCAGCGCCTTGTCGCCCTGGACCACCGCGGAAAGCTCCTTCACCATCCCGTACCACAACGTGAGGTCGTAGCCTGCGGCCAAGAACGCGTCCTTGAGCTTCGGCAGGATTCGCCGGAGCTCCTTCTTGCCGGGGACCACCCGACCCAGCACCTGCGAGACCCTCCGGGCGTTTCCCTTGGATGAACGGTACTCCTCCAGGATGATCTTGATGACCGTGGTGTCGAAGGCGATGTCGGTGGCGGCCTCCACCTCTTCCTCGGCCAAGCCCTGTTCCAGCGCCTGCTGGGACTTCACCAGGCCGATCATCTCCGATCGCATGGCGTAGATCCCGGCCAACAGCTCCTCCACGGAGAAACCCTGGACCGTCTTCTGGGTGGCGAAGTGGGAAAGCACGTTGAGCACCATCTTGCCCATGCCATCGGCGCGCGCCTGGGGCGCGAGCCCCCTGGTGCCGTCGATGGCCGCTCGACCGAGCGCCTGCGGATCGGCGAGCAACTGCACCAGGGCCACGTTCCCTTCCAGTTCCTGGGCCGTCAGGCGTCCGACCATGGCGCGAAGCACGATGTCCTCGAACCGCTCCTCCCCGCTTCGGGGACCGCCGTGAGCGGTCATTTCCCCCGCGGAGCCGCCGCCGCCATCTCCCCGGACGGAGCGCAGGAGGACTTCGTTGACCTCCAGATGGTTCCCGCCATGGGCTTGGAAATAGCGGAGGAACGAGGCCGCGTCGGCGTGGGTCAGCGACGAGGCGTCCACCAGGACGGAGAAGTCCTGGGCATCGAACCCCGGACCCAGGGAAATCGACTCCACATGGAATCTCCGCAAGTGGTCGGCGATGCGGCGGTTGTTGGGCTGGTACATGACGTCGGCGCCGTCCACGAAGAACATCGCCTCCAGGAGCTGGATGTTGACGGATCCCTTCTTCTGGAGATCGGCCCGGAACAGTTCCCAGACGCGGGGGATGGTTTCCCTGACCAGGGGGTGCTCGAAAGAATAGGAGAAGCATCGATTGTAAAGGAGGTTCCATCCGCGAACCAGCAGCTCCGCATCCTTCCTGCCGTTCTGGCCGACCCCTTCGAGGACGACTTGGGGTTCCGACATCGCGCATCCTCCGATTCCGTCGGTGCAGTTTCTAATCTGCGGTGGTGGTGAAAGATAAGCCCATCCTATCGCCTTTCTGGATCTTGCGCCCGTCGCGATTCACGTCCGGGCGGGCGTTCCCCTTTCCCGCGGCTCTCGGTTGGTGGACGTTCATCCAGGTCTTGGCTTGGCTGGAACCGGTCCCGCCGGAGCTGGACATCCAATTCCATTGGAAGTACCTGGCTTCCCAGCACATCTGCGCCATTCTCGCGCAGTTCCTCCTGCCTCTGGTGTTCGTGCCTTTCCTCCCCAAAGCTCTCCCCGGAGGAAGAACGCTCACCCTGTGGAGGCTTTCCCTGGGAGCCTCCTTCTGGTTCCTCTGGGCCTTTCCCTTGACCTTCCTCTTCACCGGAATCAAGGCCACCGTCGCCTTGGAGCTTGTGCAACCGCTGCTGTGGGCGGGAACCACGACATGGGTCGCCGGTGGCCTCGCCAGGGGGCCGTCGAGACGCTGGGGAATTCGCACGGCGGGCGTCTTGTGGCTTTTCATCGGAACCATCCTCTTCCAGTTGATCCCCGATTCCCAAGCCATGGCCCACTTCAAGATGGACAACCTCCAGTCGGGTCGCGTCTGCGCCGGAATCCCCATTCTGCCCGACGGAATGGCGCTCCAGGCCGATTGGATCCTGGTGGGAGACCCCCAGACCGTCTCCGCCCGGAGGCTCGCCCTGGGCGACCGCCAGAAGATCCTCGAGAGCGGCCCGGGTCGGGTCCGGGTGCTGGTGGACGGGACGGGTGAACCTCCCGCTCCGGAAGACACCTCCGGAAGCCTGGAGACCTCCACCACCGACGGCGCCCCATTGCAGGACCTGGTGGCAGAGGTGCCGCCCGGCCCCGACAGCACGCGGCTCCTTTACCTGCACCATCTTGTCCACGGATCCATCCACTACGTCCGGACCTATTTCCCGGGCACACCCAGCGAGATCCTCGTCCGACGCACAGGGGACTGCAAGGCCTTCGCACAGGTCTTCAGCGCCGCGGCAAGGCACCTGGGGATCCGGGCCAAGGTGGTGCACGGGCTCCTCGCCGGGCCAGACGGATACTACGCCCATGCCTGGGTCACGGTCCAGACACCCCATGGTTGGCAGGACTGGGACCCCACATCCTCGGATCCATTTCCGGATGCCCGATATCTCCGCTTTTCCGTTCCACGCGAGGCATCCAGCGCCTTCGACGGGGAACTCGCCATCTTCTCGCTGGATTCCATCCGCATGACCGCCCGAGCGGGGATAGATTTGCCCCGGTGAATCCAGCCCAGTCCAACCAGCAAAACCAGTCCCTGAACGGGAACACGGTCCTGCCCTCCGGCGAAACCCTGGGGAACTTCACGTTGCTGAAGATGGTGGGTCGGGGCAGCATGGGGGCCGTCTACACGGCCTGGCAGAAAGGGCTTTCCCGGCAGGTGGCCGTCAAGATCCTGATGAAGAACAGATTCGACCAGCTCGTGACTCCGGAGCGCTTCATGCAGGAAGCGGAGACCGCGGCGAACCTGGAGCACCCGAACATCGTGCCCGTCTACGGCCAGGGCGAGCGCGACGACTGCATCTGGTTCGCGATGCAGTACCTGGAAGGTCCGTCGCTCGCGGAATGGGCCCGCCAGCGCAAGCACCATCCCCTGCCCTCCAAGCGCGGGATCTCCCTCCCCGAAATCCAGGGCATCGGGAAACAAATCCTGTCCGCGCTGGCCCACGCGCATTCCCGCGGGGTGGTGCACCGCGACATCAAGCCCGAGAACATCCTCTGGGCCGACCACGCCAGCCGCGCCATGGTGACGGATTTCGGCTTGGCCAGCGTGACCTATTTCACCCACGAAGCCGAGAAGCACTTCATCCTGGGGTCGCCCCTCTACGTCTCTCCGGAACAGGCCCGCGGCGACGATCTCGACGGTCGGGCCGACCTGTTCTCCCTGGGTTGCGTGCTCCTGGAACTGGTCCTGGGCCATCTGCCCGTCCGTGTGGAACGGCCGGAGCGCATCTTCCGAACCCGGGCCTGCGAGGACCCGAACATGTTCACCGGCACCCCGAAGCAGATCCGGCCCGATCTTCCCGAACCTTGGGACGGCTTCCTGCGCAAGGCCCTGGCACCTTCGTGCGCCCGGCGCTTCACCGACGCCGAAGAGATGTTCGCAGCCCTGGAACGGATCACTTGATGGAGCGAAAGATGCCAAACACGAATGCGAAAAAGGTCGATCCCGTGGCCGCGCCGAAGGCCGTCGCGAAAAGGGCCGATCCGGTGGCCGCGCCGAAGGCCGTCGCGAAAAAGGCCGATCCCGTGGTCGTGCCAAAAGCCGTCGTGAAAAAGGCCGATCCCGTGGTCGCGCCGAAAGCCGTCGTGAAAAAGGCCGATCCCGTGGTCGCGCCGAAGGCCGTCGCGAAAAGGGTCGATCCCGTGATCGATTTTCTCCGGCGTCTCGCCAAGGACGACCCCAAGGTCATCGCGGAGTTCGTGAAGTGGGCCGTCGATCCGATGCGATCCCCGAAGGAGGTGGAGAGGATCCACGAATTTGTGGAGGAGGCCGAACACCGGATCCGGAACAGCCGTTCCAAGGTCGACCGCGTGGCCGCGGCGCAAGCGCTCCTGGGCCTGTTCCGCGACCACAGTCGGCGGCTGGGCATCAACGAGAGGTTCCTGGCCACCATCTGCGGTGCCCTTTGCACCTACTTCCAGAATCGCAGGATCTGGGATCCCGCCATCGAGAGCTGCGAGTTCCTCGTGGGCCGAGCCATCCTGGACGAAGACGGTGTCGGGTTCCACAAACGGCTGGACTGGTTGTACCGGCAGCGGGCCCGCCGCGCGAATTGAGTCTATTCTTCCGACGCCGAGGAGGGGCCATATGAAAACTTTGGAATGGTTCTTGCGGCAAATACCATGATCATGACGCGCGACTTCTTCGAACACCAATCCCGCACATTGAACGCCCTGTACGAGGTCAGCCGAGTGCTCGGTTCCAGCCTCGACCTGGGCTTGGTCGCCCGCCGCTGCCTTCGGGCCCTTTCCGACAATCTCGACCTGGAGAGAGGCATCCTCCTGATGCCCACCGCGGACCGCACGGATCTCGCCATCAAGGCGAATTTCGGGCTTTCGCCGACCGAACAGGCCATCGTCTTCCCCATCCAGGGTGGATTCCTGGGCAAGGTCTACACCACGGGCATGCCCATCGTGGTCACCGACCCTTCCATGCTGGAGGAAGTGGAAGCCGAGGAAATCCGGAAATTGACGCCCGCGGGCGGGGCTCCGCTCCTCGTGGCGGTGCCGGTCACGCTGGACAGGCGCTGCGTGGGGGTGCTGGTCGCGAACCGCTCCCCCCACAGCGCGACCATGATCGACGAGGACCTGAAGGTGATGAAGATCATCGCCTCCCTGCTCGCCCAGACGGTCCACATCTCCGAGCTGATCGCCAAGGAGAAGGAGGCGCTGGAGCAGCAGAACAGGGATCTGCAGGACGTGCTGGCCGAGAAGTTCCAGCCGGAAAACCTGGTGGTGCAGTCCGGCGCCATGCAGAAGACCATGGCCATGGTCCGCCAAGTCGCCGGGACCGAAGCCGCCGTGCTTCTCCGGGGAGAGTCGGGCACCGGCAAGACTCTGCTGGCAAGGACCATCCATTTCAACAGCAACCGACGCCGCGGACCCTTCGTGGAGGTGAACTGCGCCGCATTGCCCTCCAGCCTGATCGAATCCGAACTGTTCGGCCACGAAAAGGGGGCCTTCACCGGCGCCCACGCCCTGCGGATCGGGCGCTTCGAGATGGCCCGGGGAGGAACCATATTCCTGGATGAAATCGGAGAACTCCCGCCGGAAACCCAGGCCAAGATCCTGCGGGTGTTCCAGGAGGGGACCTTCGAGCGGTTGGGGTCTTCCGAGACCCTGCACAGCGACGCTCGGATCATCTGCGCCACCAATTGCGACCTGGAGGCGATGGTCCGCGAAAAGAGGTTCCGCGAGGACCTCTACTACCGCCTGATGGTGGTGCCCATCCACGTCCCGCCCCTGCGAAACCGCCGAAGCGACGTGGTTCCGCTCCTGCTCTCCTTCCTTCGCCAGTTCATGGCCAAGCACGGCAAGAAGGTGTCCGTGAGCCGGGAGGCGCTGGACTTCATGCAACAATACAGCTGGCCGGGAAACGTGCGGGAACTGGAGAACACCCTGGAACGGACCGTGGTCCTGGCCACCGATGGGGAAACTCTTTCCGCTGCGGACATTCCCGTGTTGGATCGCCTGTTCCCGGCCCTCCAGGTCGGCGTCTCGGAAGTGCCTCAGGCACAGCGAATGTCCGTGCCGGGCTCGGAACTGCGGATGGGTGCGGCCAACGGATACCTGAACACCGTGGATGTGCCCCGAAGGCCCTACCAAAGGGCCATCCTGACCCGGGAAGATCTGGAACAGGCGCTGGCCGCCACCAACGGCCACCAAACCTTGGCGGCGCGGGCCCTGGGGGTCACCTTGCGCCAGTTGCGCTACAGAATCCAGCAACTGGAACTGGATCCTCGGGGATTCCGCAAATGACATTGTCGTGCAATGTCGCGATTTTCGTGACAAATGTCACGCTTTGTCTGCCAGCGGACGTCGAATCTCGGGTCCAGTTGGCGCGAACGAATGGCCCGGAATTTGTTTTATAGAAGAAATGGAAAAGGCGCGAAGCGGCGGCCATCCGCCTCGCGCCCATGGATCGCCAACCGACCACCATTCCAGTCAATCGACGAGACACAATTTAGTTCGTCAACACTCCCAAAGGAGATCAGCCCATGAAGATCATCGTCGCCTACATCAAGCCCTTCAAGCTCGACGACGTGAAATTGGCCGTCGGTGAGGCCGGTGCCCAAGGTATCACGGTCATGGAAGTCAAAGGCTTCGGTCGCCAGAAAGGCCACACGGAACTGTACCGCGGCAGCGAGTACCACACCGACTTCATCCCCAAGGTGAAGATCGAACTCGTGGTACCCGACGCCGTGGTTCCGAAGGTCTTGGCAGCCATCACAGCCTCGGCACGCACCGGCAAGATCGGCGACGGCAAGATCTTCGTCCTCCCCGTGGAAAGCGCCACGCGCATCCGCACCGGAGAGACGGGAGAAGAAGTCCTCTAACCGTTCCGGGAGGCTTCGGCTTCCTCGAATCCATTGGCCTGGAAAGGCGCGCCTCGGCGCGTCTTTTTCGCGTTTTCTCCGTTTGGATCGCTCCCCTTCCGGCAAGGACCGGAGGACCACACTTCTACTTTCCCGACGATGGCCCAACCCAACCTTTTCGCATCGCAGGAAGTCTCCCGGCTGAACGCTCTGGCGGAACGCCTCGGCGAGCTGGACGAGGCCTATTATCGGCATGCACTGCCGCTCGCGACCGACCAGGACTACGACGCGCTGCGCCGGGAATACGACGACCTCGCCGACGCGGCGGATGTCCCGGAGACCGAGCGCTACACGAGGTCGGTGGGCGACGACCATGTGGATGGATTCGAGACGGTGGTCCACCAGCGGCGGATGCTGTCCCTGGAGAAGGCCTCCACCCAGCCCGCCTTCCTCCCGCCGGGCGGCGAAGACGAACCCGCCGATGCCGCCGAGCGCGTCCCCGGATGGGAGAACGGGACCGCATGGGGAAAGCTCAGGGCCTGGGCCCTGCGGCTTGGGCAATCCATTGGACAGGAAATGTCCGACCTCGAGCTGGTCGTGGAACCCAAGATCGACGGCATGTCCGTCTCGCTGACCTACGAAGGAGGTGTCCTTCTCCGCGCCGTCACCCGCGGCGACGGGGTCCGGGGGGACGTGGTCACGGCCCAGGTGCTGGCGGCGGCGGCTGTTCCGGCCCGCGTCCCGGAAACCGCCCGGTTCGAAGTGCGCGGCGAGCTCTACCTTCCGCGACCCGCCTTCGACGCGATCAACGCGAAGCTCGCCGCCGCGGGCGACGCCCTCCTGGCCAACCCTCGCAACGCGTGCGCGGGGCTCATGAAGCGGAAGGACCCGTCCACCCTGGCGGGCGTGGGCATCCGCTCCTTCCTCTATTTCGCGCCTTCCTCGGCGGCACCGCTGCCCGTTTCGCACGCGGCCCGCCTGGCTTGGCTCGGGCGTCAGGGGTTCCAGGTCCACCCGCGGGTGGAGGCGGTGCGGGGAATCCGAGCGGCCTACGACGCGTGCAGACGGTTCCTGTTCCTCCGGGACGGACTGGACCACGAGATCGACGGCATGGTGGTCAAGCTGGACGACACCTCGCTCTACGACACCGTGGGTTCCACCGAGCACCATCCGCGCTGGGGCATCGCCTACAAGTTCCCTCCCGAGCGCCGTCCCACGCGCCTTCTGGCCATCTCCATCCAGGTCGGGCGCACCGGAGCCCTCACCCCGGTGGCCGAACTCGAACCGGTCTCCCTCGCGGGCACCACGGTCTCCCGCGCAAGCCTGCACAACCGCTCGCACCTGGAGCGACTGGGCGCGCGCGTGGGCGACACCGTCCTGGTGCAGAAGGCGGGAGACATCATTCCCCAGGTGGTGGGGGTGGTGGAATCGGAACGCCCCGCGGATTCCGTCCCCTTCGACTTTCCGACTTCCTGCCCGGAATGCGGATCACCGGTGGAGAACCGCGGCACGGGAATGGACGAACGCGGACTCCCCGTGGAACTCTGGGCCTGCGCGAACGAAGCGTGCCCGCCCCAGGTGGAGGGCAGGCTGGAACACTTCGGAAGCCGGCGTGCCCTGGACCTTGAGGAGATGGGCGAAGTCGTGGCCCGCGCCCTGGTGCGCTCCGGGCTCGTCCGGGAAGTGACCGACCTGTTTTCCCTGGATCTTCCCGCGGTCGCGGCGCTGAACCTGGGCACGCCCCAGGAACCGCGCGTCTTCGGTGAGAAGAACGCCCAGCGGCTGCTGGAAGCGGTCCAGCGCGCCCGGAAGGCTCCACTTTCCCGATGGCTCCATGCGTT
>CAYXXL010000100.1:0-9272 GCA_964469025.1 uncultured Fibrobacteria bacterium | reverse complement strand
TGTATCGATCGGGGCTCCGGACAGAACCGGCGGGAGATCGGCCACCCCCACATAGACCCCGTAGGCCTGGGGCTCCAGAATCACGGCCTGGGCCTGGATGGCACCGTTGATGCGCGACTGGCTGGCCACGTCTATTGTACCCAATGGCGCACTGAGCCACCCGCTCATGGTCACGTTGGTGGCGACCTGGAAGGTGCCGGTGCCCAGGTAGGTCCAGTGCATGTTGGAGGCAACGCTTCCGGTTGTCAGGGAAACCACCGAGCGGTCCCCGATGTTGATGGAACCTTTGGCCAGTACGTTGACACCGGTTCCGGTGGCTGTGGCCTTGATGTTCCCACCGGCCTGCACCACCAGCGACAAAAGTTGGTAGGTTCCGGGTGTCAGGGTCAAGGTCGCCCCGGAGGACACCGTGACATTGTGGTAGGCGCCAGGTGCCAGAGCGACAGTCCCGGTTGTGATGTTCTTGTCGACCGTCCCGGGAGTGCAGGTAGGAGTGGAAAGGGTGGGGATCGAGACCGTCCCCCGCGTGGCGGTTCCCGTGATCACCACGTTGTTTCCTTCCGTGATGGTGCTTCCGTAGACGACGGAGCCCCTCACCAAGGTGCGGTCCGACATGGAGACCGAGCCTCCCGACTCGATGTCGCCGGTGGTGTCATCGGTGCCCAACACCACAGCACTGGTGGAGCCCACCGCTCCCGGGGAAACATTGGTCCGATCCGCGATGGACACCGACTTCACGCCCAGGAGACTGTAGTTGTTGAGACCCCCGAGTGTGGAGTTGGGTGTCTGCGCGGAGAGATAGAAGGTCCATGTGGCCGCGCTGGACTTCAGGCTGTCCAGATGGGCGACGGTTCCGGAAAGAGTCCAGGAAAGGTCCAGGGTGTCGTCGGGCACTGTACCGACGGGGAGGGCTCGCTGGCAGGTCCAGGAGTTGACCCCGGACGCGCAGGTCCAGGATCCAGGGTGTGCGGAGAGGGTTGGAGTGGAGGTCGGACGGCCTGTTCCAGCCAATACAATGGTGGGATAGGTCGTGGTCCCTGTCAATTGCCGGGCAATGAGGTGGATGGCACCCACGCTCGCCACGGTGACGGGCGTAGTCACGACGGGGCTCCAAGCCTGTGAGGCACCGGACAACAGCGCTAGAAGAACAGCCATAGGGCGAACGAACGCGGAGGATTTCATGCTCGGATCCTGTGCGGAAGGGATCAAGTCAGGTAGTAGGAACTTGTCCAAGAAGCTAGACCTCGCTTTCCGGTTTTCACAGGGTGAAGGAAGTCTGAAACAAGGGGAATCCCTGCACCTCCATTTGGCCCGCTTTGCCCCAAGATTGCGCCCGCGCATCCAAGAACGAGATCCGAACGAGCGGGATGCAGACGACCCGGCGGCCCTCCGAAGCCGTCCGCCAGAGCGCTGGAATTCCGGCTGTAGCCGGAATGAACCGGTCTTAGGGACGGCGAGCGGTGCGTGGAGGGGAGTATGCGCCCGCGCAGCCGGATCTCAGACCAGGTCCACGCCCCTCGAAGCAAGATCCCGATAGAAGTCCAGCGTCTGCGCGGCGATGGAGGCCCACGAGAATCTCTCCTCCACCCGGCGGCGCGAGGCTGCACCCAGGGCTTTCCCCAGCGCCGGGTCGCGCAGAATGCGGTTCATCGCCTCGGCCAGACCTCGGGCGAAGCCTTCGGGGTCGCGGGTTTCGGGATCTGAGACGGAGATGGGTTCCATGGGGACCAGATACCCCGTCTCCCCTTCCACGACAATTTCCGGAATGCCGCCGGTGCGGGAGGCCACCACGGGGGTTCCCGCGCTCATGGCCTCCAGGTTGGTGATCCCGAAGGGCTCGTAGATGCTCGGGCAGCAGAAGACGGAAGCGCCGGCGTAGATGGAAGGGAGATCGGCCAGGGGCACCGCGTCGCGCACCCAGACCACATGGCCGCGCGAGGCCTGGAGCCGGGCCACCGCCGACTCCACTTCCCGTTCCTGTTCCACGGTGTCGGGCGAGGCGGCGCAGAGGACCACCTGCACTCCGGGGTCCAAAAGCGCGGCTGCGGCCAAAAAATGTCGAATGCCCTTCTGCCGCGTGATGCGGGCCACGAACAGGACGTAGGGGCGGGAGGGATCGATCCCCAGCCGGGAAAGGACCTCGGGACGCGGGTCGGCCGGGAATTCGTCGGGGTTCACGCCGTTGTGGATCACCCGGATGCGCGAAGGACCGACGCCGTACAGGGATTGGACATCGCGCGCCATCTCCCTGGAAACCGCCACCACGCCGTCGGCCTCTCGGTAGGCGGTGCGTTCGATCCAGCAGGAAAGGCGGTAGCCGCCCTCGCCCAGCTGCTCCGCCTTCCAAGGACGGGAAGGTTCCAGGGAATGGGTGGTGAGGACCAGGGGAATGCCGTGGGTCTGGCGCACCAGCACCCCTCCGAAATGCGTGTACCAGGTGTGGCAGTGGACCACCTGGGGCTCGCGGGCCTTGGCCGACATCTGGAGGTTTCGCAAAAGCGCGTTGTAGGCCCCCGCGTGCGCCGGCTGCGGGGGGGTGAACGGCGAGGGGAGAGGAATTCCCTCCACCCGGAGGCCAGGCAGATTCTCCCTCTGGTCCCCGAAACAGAACACCTCCACCTCGCACAGCCTGGAAAGTTCCTTGGCGAGGTGCTGGACGTGGACCCCCGCTCCTCCATAGACATGGGGAGGGTATTCGTTGGTCAGAAGGAGCACGCGCATGGGGGGAAGGTAGGCCACCGCGTTCCCGTTGTCCAGCACATCGCAACGGCCCGATCCCTGAGTGTTCCGCCGATGCCTTCGATACCGCCCTACGGGCCGCTCAGGCAACGGCGGAATGTATCGAAGGGCGGGCCGTCGAGGTGGGAACATCTTGCCGGGACCAGGCAATCCCGGCAGAAATTACCCGCTTCACCCACCTGGGGGGGAACCTCCAGGGATCAGCCCCCGGTCTTGGCCCGCCCCTTGCGCTCCGACGTGTCTGCCGTGATCTTCGAAAACGCCATCTCCAGACACACTTCGGCCCCGGCCCTGCTGCGGAGCATGGACGCTTCCTCGCTTCGCCAGAAAGCCATCGCCGACAACGTGGCCAACGTCAACACGCCCGGCTACAAGCGCGTCGAGGTCAGCTTCGAGAATGAATTGAGCAAGGCGCTGGATCCCAATCAGCTCCAGGGAGCCCGCACCGATCCGGGCCACATGGAGATCGGACGACCCGACCTGCTCTCGCTCCATCCCGATGCCTACCGGCCGAAAGATCCTACCCAGCCGGGCCAGATCAACAACGTCGACATCGACATGGAGATGGCCAAGCTCGCCGAAAACCAGATCCTGTTCAGCGCCGACGTGAAGCTCCTCCAGGACCGGGTCGACACCATCCGTTCCGCCGTCTCCGGCACCGTCTCGTGAGGAATTGAATCCAATGCCCATGGTCCAACGCTTCGCCGGCCTGAACAGCTCCGCATCGGGATTGAGGGCGATGCGCCTCAAGCAGAACCTGATCGCGTCCAACATCGCCAACGCCGAGACGACGCGCACGGCGGAGGGGGGTCCGTACCGCCGGCAAACCGCGGTTTTGCGCGCGGACCACCCCCAGTTCGAGCCCCGTCTCGTGCTCGCCGACCCATCCATGGTGGGCACCACCACCAACGAGCGGCACATGGCCATCCCCTCCGACCTTTTCCAGACCCAGACCGACGCGGTCGGATCCGGAGTCGAGGTCGAACAGATCGCCAAGGACACCACGCCGCCGCGCATGGTGTACGACCCCTCGCACCCCGACGCCAACGCGGATGGCTACGTGGCCTACCCCAACATCAACGTGGTGCAGGAAATGGTGGATCTCATCTCCACCCAACGGGCCTACGAGGCCAACGTCACCGTGATGGCCTCCGGCAAGGCCATCCTTTCCAAGGCGCTGGAGATCTCATGATGCCCGTGGGACCCACATCCAGCGGGCTGGAGGCCTTCTACGCCTCGCGGGACGCGGCCGCGCGACGGCAGCAGCCGACGGTTTCCGGCGGGGAGTTCGGCGTTTCCCGGGGAAAATCCTTGACGTCCACCCCCCGACCGGTGGATCCTGTGGTGGCGGCCATGGCCGCGAACGGGCCCGTCAAGGGTCGCCACCTCGACTTGGTCGCCTGACGACGGAAAGGAGCGGAACATGGATCCCATCCAGCGGTTGAATCCCGGCATCGCTCCCACGGGGGCTCCGGCCGCCGTGCCCGGCGACGTCCAGGTCAACGACCCGCGCACGCGATCGTTCGAGGACACCCTCCAGGGATTCCTGGGCGACGTGAACTCGATGCAGAACGAGGCCGACGCCTCGATCGAGAAATTCGCGGCCGGCGAGGTGAAGGACGTCCACCAGGTGATGACCGCGGTCTCCGAGGCCAGAACCTCCTTCAACCTGATGCTCGAGATCCGCAACAAGACGCTCGACGCCTATCAGGAACTCATGCGGATGCAGGTCTAGACAGCCCATGCAAGATTTCCTCCGCCAGTTCCTGGCGCGCCTGTCCCAAGCTCTTTCGCGCCTCACCGGCGGCCAAAGGATCCTCCTCGGGGGTTCCGCCGCGCTCGCCTTCGCCGGACTCCTGTCGCTGGCCGTATGGCCCTCGCTCTCCGACGGCAATTCGGAATCCACCTCGGGATGGGGCGCCCTCTTCCGCAACCTCGACCCCGCGGAAGCCTCCCAGATCGTGGAAGGCCTGAAGACGGCCAAGGTGGAGTACAAGTTGGAGAACGGAGGCCGGGACATCCTGGTGCCCCGCGGCAAGCTGGACGAGGAACGGCTTTCCATGGCGGCCCAAGGGCTTCCCAAATCCGGCGAGGTGGGCTGGGAGATCTTCGACAAGACCCAGCTCGGCTTGACCGACTTCGTGCAGAACATCAACTACCGCCGAGCCCTGGAAGGGGAGATCAGCCGCACCATCTCGGGGCTCTCCCAGGTGGAGAACTCGCGGGTCCTGATCTCCATCCCCAAGCCCAGCCTGTTCACGGACAAGGAACAGCCGGCCACCGCCTCCGTCGTGCTCAAGTTGAAACCGGGACAGGAGCTGGACCGTTCCTCCATCAAAGGGATTTCCCAACTGATCGCGAGTTCCGTGGAGGGGCTCAAGCCCTCCAACGTCACCATCCTGGACGCGGACGGGCGCGTCCTCAACCGGGGCGGCGGCGACGGCCCCGAGGCGGCCACGGAGGCCAACAACGAGCTTCGCGCCCAG
Source organism: uncultured Fibrobacteria bacterium (assembly GCA_964469025.1). Taxonomy (GTDB): domain Bacteria; phylum Fibrobacterota; class Fibrobacteria; order UBA5070; family UBA5070; genus UBA5070. Next base: position 4,047 of record CAYXXL010000100.1, on the reverse strand, counting down.
GTGGAGGCCTACCTCCAAAACAAGGTCTCGGACATCATGGACGGCGTGGTGGGGGCGGGCAACCACCGCGTGCAGGTTTCCGCCGACCTGGACTTCCAGAGCGAGGAGAAGACGGCGGAGACCTTCGATCCAGCCTCCAAGGTGGTCCGCTCCGAGCAGACCGAGGAGGAGACCAAGGAGAACAGCCCCTCCGACGGGAACGACGACCGCGAATCGCGCACCGCCAACTACGAGATCGACCGGACGGTGGTGAAGTCGGTGAGTTCGCCCGGGAGCGTCCGCAAGCGCGTGACGGTGAGCGTGGCGGTGGACGGACACTGGGAGCCCGATTCCTCCAAGAAGGGCGCCAAGCCCGTGTGGAAGCCCCGTTCCCCGGAGGAGATCGCGCAGTTGACGCAACTTGTCCAGAACGCCGTGGGCGCGCAGACCGGTTCCGACAACGTCTTCGTGACCTGCGTCAAGTTCGACAACCCGGTGGCGGCGGCGGCCCTCGAGGACATGGGCCATCCCGCGCAGTCCTGGACCGGATGGATCCGATGGGCCGTGCTGGGCGTCTCGATGATCGCCGGGCTCCTCTTGCTGCGCAGCCTCGTGCGGGTGGTCCAGGAGGCCACGAATCCTCCGCGACCCGCCTACGCGGACCTGGTGATGCGCGAATCGGACCGGGAAGGGGACGACGAGATCCTCCAGGAAGCGGTGCGTGTCAACGACCTGCTCTCCCGCCTGGAGAACATGACCAGATCCGAGCCCGCCAGTTTCTCCAAGCTCGTTCGCAGTTGGCTCCTGGAGGGATCGAACCCCTCCCAGGAGCGAACTCCCAAGAAAGGGCGCTGACCCGCATGGCCGGCAAGCAGTTCTACAAGGAAGCCGAAAAGGGCGCGGCGGGAAAGGGCCAGGCCGCGGCCTTCGACATCCCCGGCCCCAAGAAGGCCGCCATCGTGATGGTGGCCCTGGGTCGCGACGCTTCGGCGGAACTGCTGAAGGGTCTCACCGAGGGCGAGGTGGAAAACCTCACCAAGGAGATCGCGCGGCTGGACGGCGTCACCGCGGAGATGCGCGAGGCGGTGCTGCAGGAATTCCACACCATGGGGCTCGCCCAGCAGTACGTGTCCCAGGGGGGCATCGACTTCGCCAAGGAGCTTCTGGAGACCACCTACGGCTCCGCGCGGGCGCAGGAGATCCTGGCCAAGATCACCAAGGCCATCCGCACCACCGGCTTCCGCATGCTTTCGGACATCGACGCGAACCAACTGGTGAATTTCATCCAGAAGGAACATCCGCAGACCATCGCGCTGATCCTGGCCCACATGGACAAGGCCATGGCGGCACGCCTTCTGGGAGCGCTTCCCCAGGATCTGCAGTTCGACGTGTCGCAGCGGATCGCCACCATGGAAAGCATCACCCCGGACGTCCTGGAGAACATCGAGCAGGTGCTGGCCTCCGAGATGAAGGACCTGGTGGGCGGAGACACCTCCGAAGTGGGTGGAGTCAAGAGCCTGGCGGAACTTCTGAACATGGCCGACCGCTCCACGGAAAAGAACGTCATGGGACACCTGGAACGCGAGAACCCGGAGCTGGCCACCGAGATCAAGAATCTCATGTTCGTCTTCGACGACATCCTGATGCTCGACGACCGCTCCATGCAACGCGTGCTCAAGGAGGTCGATTCCAAGGTGCTGTCCTTGGCCCTCAAGAGCGCCGGCCAGGAGACGCGCGACAAGTTCCTGAACAACATGTCCAAGCGCGCCGCCGAGATGATCGCGGAGGAGATCCAGTACATGGGACCGGTGAAGCTGCGGGACGTCGAGGAGGCCCAGCAGAAGATCGTGGATTCCGTGCGGCGGCTGGAGGATGCCGGCGAAGTCGTCATTTCCGGTCGCGGCGGCGGCGACGAGATCGTGGTCTAGAAGCATGGAGCTCCACGAAAGACCTTCGCCCCTGTCGGGGATCCTGCGCGCCGGAACCTCCAGCGCGAAGGCGCTCTACTTCGCGGACCTGGCCGGAGGCGGCGAGTTGGTGGAACTTCCCGCCTCGCGGGGAGGGGACCCCAAGCAGCGGAAGATCGCCGAGATGGAATCGAAGCTGGACGCTTTGCGGCAGGAACTGGTGCACCATCGGGCGGCGGCGGAATCCGCGCTGGCAGCGGGCCGGGAGGAGGCCTACCAGAGAGGCTTGAAGGACGGAAACGCCGCCGGCGAGGCCTCCGGGAAGGCCATCGCCGAGGCCAAGGCGGAACACCGTCTCCAGGAGATCGAGGCCTCCGTGCGCTCGCGCCTGGACGCGGTGGAACGCGCATTGGACCAGGTGTTCCTGGATTGGGAGGCGCGCATCCTGGAACTTTCCATGGCCATCGCGCGGCGGGTCGTGGGCAAGACCTGCGAGGTTCCCGGCGAAGCCGCCGTCCACGTCTCGCGCATGGCGCTGCGCAAGTTGGGATCCGAGGCCAGGGTCGTGGTCCGTTGCCACCCGGCGGACGTCACCGCCCTGGAGCGCGACAAGGAGCTTTGGGGACCCCGCGCCGGACGGCGCGTCTCGTTGGAGCCGGACGAATCCGTGGGGCGGGGCGGGATCGTGCTGGAGACCGACACCGGAACCATCGACGCGCGCATCCCCCGTCTGACGGAAAATGTAGAGAAGGCCCTCGCGGGCGCCATCGAGGAGGAGCGGGCCCGTGGTGGCCTTCCCGCCTGACCGCTCGGCCCTGTGGGCGCGGACGGTCGAGGAGAGCGACCCCGTGGAGGTCCGCGGGCGGATCACCCGCGTGGTGGGTCTTCTGGTGGAATCCTCGGGGCCCGCCGCCGGGGTGGGAGAGCTGTGCGCCCTGGCCGCGGGCGACGCCCTGCTGGGCATGGCGGAGGTGGTGGGGTTCCGCGAGGGGACCACCCTCCTGATGCCCCTTGGCGGAATGGACGGAATCCGTCCCGGACTGGAGGTCGTGGCCACGGGGAAGCCTCTGACGGTTCCCGTGGGCCCGGATCTCGTGGGCCGCGTCCTGGATGGCCTGGGAAACCCGCTGGACGGCAAGGGACCGGTCGCGGGCCTGCGACGTCCGGTCACCGGACACGCTCCCCATCCTCTGACGCGTCACCGCATCGACAAGCCCATGGGTACCGGGGTGCGCGCCCTGGACGGCTTCCTCACCCTGGCGCGTGGCCAGCGCATGGGCATCTTCGCGGGTTCGGGGGTTGGGAAATCCGTGCTCCTGGGCATGCTGGCGCGCCGCTGCGAGGCCGAGATCAACGTCATCTGTCTGATCGGGGAACGCGGGCGCGAGGTGCGCGAATTCCTGGAACGAGACCTGGGCGAGGAGGGGATGAAACGCTCGGTGGTGGTGTGCGCCACCTCCGACCAGCCCGCGGTGGTCCGGGTGAAGGCCGCATTCACGGCCACCGCCATCGCCGAATGGTTCCGCGAACGGGGCAGGGACGTGCTCCTGATGATGGATTCCGCGACGCGCCTGGCCATGGCCCAGCGCGAGATCGGCCTGGCCGTGGGCGAACCCCCCGCCACCAAGGGGTACACGCCGTCCGTTTTCGCGCTTTTGCCCAAGATCTTCGAGCGTGCGGGAACCTCCGAGACGGGCTCCATCACGGGGTTGTACACGGTGCTGGTGGACGAGACGCGCGCGGGCATTTCACGCGACGCTTTCCTCGATGTCATGACGGAATGGAAAATAGGCGTCGGCGTCCATTACTTGAGCATTCCTGAACATCCATATTATCAACGCGCGTTCGGTTGGATGCCCGAGGACTACCCGAATGCCATGCGGATCGGACGGCAGACCGTGAGTCTTCCGCTCTCGCCGGGGCTGACCGACGAAGACGTGGACGATGTCATCGCGGCGGTCAAGACGGTAATGGAGCAGGGACGTCGATGAACTCGGTCCCGCCGCTCGCGCACGCTCTTCGCGAAATTCTAAAGATGCCGCGCCGCCAAGCCGGCAATCTCTTGCGCCTGGCGCGGGGTTATCCCGCCACACTGACCTCGTTTGGGTCCATGACGCTGGACCGCGATGACGTAATAATCGCGCGGGAATGGCTGAAAGAC
>CAYXXL010000099.1:0-9285 GCA_964469025.1 uncultured Fibrobacteria bacterium | reverse complement strand
GAGGGATTCCGACGAAACCAAGCCGATCGTCGCCGCAAGTGCTCCCAGGAATGGCAGTATAAAGCCCAAGGCCAGGGCCAGTGGCTTGCGATTCATGAAGGACCAAATCTAGTGCGCAGCCTCGAGGTCATCGACTCCACACCGGGCCACTTGCGCCAAAAGGCCCAGGCCGCAACCGCCGAGGCGGAAACGAGCACGAGGGCGACGGGCCTCAAGCCGAACAGCCCTCCCCCCAGGATCCGTCCGATCGCGGCCCCCGATCCGGAAACCAGGGCGATTTCGGCCAGCAGGATCCAAAGACCGCTGAATGCCTGTCTCCCCGACGGCGATCTCCACCAGGTGGCGGCGAACACCGTCGCTTGGATCCCGACCAGCAGCACGAGGCCGATGCCCAGGCCACCCCGCCCCCACCTTTCGACGAAGAAGGACCATGCGGGCCATGCCGCCAGGACGCAAACGGTGCCCAGCGCGGCCCCGAGCCAGAACTTCCCCCTCGCGTACAAGGCCCTTGCCAACACGATCTGCATGCACCAGGGGAACACGCACCAGACCATGACCGCCATGTGCGAGGCCACGATCACGACCGAATCCTCGCCGAACCGGCCTCGCCGGAAGGCCAACCGCACGAGATCGTGCGCGAAGGCGGCGGCGAAGCAGGAAACGGGCACCAGCAGCGTTGCCATGCGCCGGAGGGACGTGCGGATCAGTTCCTGCAGCACCGCCCAGTCCCGCTTGGCCACCAGATCCACCATGTAGGGGTAGGACGCGACTCCAGTGGACTGTCCGAACAGGGCCACCAGCACCATGACCAGCCGGAAGGCGTAGCTCGCCTGCGCCACGGCACCGGTGCCCAGGAATCCGGCTTGGCGCCGAAGCAGGAATTCGCTGGAAAACCCCAGCGTGAGCCCGAGCATGAGGGGGAGGGAGCGCCAGACGAAGGCCCGCAGATCCGGGCCGACGTTCCTGGGGAAAGCAACACCGGCCTTGGAAATCCACAATCCCCAGGCCTGGAGAAACAGATGCCCCACCACGGCCCCGGCCAGAACGCCCCACGCGAAACCTTCCGCGCCCATCCAGGGGGCCAGGAACCATCCTCCCGCCAGGATTCCGGTGTTGTACACCAAGGGTGCGATCGCGGGCACCAGGAATCTTCGGTGCGCGTACTGCGCGCCGTTCCATGCCCCGGCCAGGAGAAAGCACAGCTGCGCCGGAAGCAGGATGCGGGTGAGGTGGACGGCCCGTTCCATGGCGGGGGTCCCCACCAGCCCCGGTTGGAGGAGGTGCAGAGCGGGTCGGGCGTAGATCGCCAAAAGGGCGATGGCCGCGGCACCGGAGAGTCCCAGGATCAAGGCCACCCCCCCCAGGAATCCGGCCGCCGTCTCCTTGCCGCGCTCGCGCAGGGCGTCCAGGTAGAGGGGCACGAAGGAGAGGGACAGGAATCCACCCGCCAAGAGCGTGTTCACGAGATCCGGCAACAGGAATGCGGTGGCGTAGGCATCCGCCTCGGAGCCCGTTCCCAGCCGGGCGGCCAGCAACGCCTCGCGCAGAAGACCCAGGACCCGGCTGGCCAGGGTGGATCCCATCAGGACCAGTGTGGCCGTGGTCATGCCCCTGCGGGCGTCGCGTTCCATTCGCGAGCAAATCTAGCCCGACCCTCCCATCCTGCGAAACACGCAGGACGGGAACCCTGGCCATCCCACCCTGCGAAACACCCTGCCCCTTGAGGAGCGGGGTTCTGGTTCTTACATTATCCCCCTCGATTTTCAATCCGGCAAAGGAACACCCATGGCCACCATCTTCCGCCTCCAAAGGGGCGGCCGCAAAAACAGGAGCTTCTTCCGCATCATGGTCGCCGATTCGGCCCAGAAGCGCGACGGACGTTTCCTGCAGGAAGTCGGCACCTACGACCCGTTGAGCACGCCCGCCGGGATCCAGCTCAAGGACGCGGTCATCCTCGACTGGCTTTCCAAGGGCGCGATTCCCTCGGAGACCGTCAAGTCCATTTTCCGTCGCCACGGACTCCTGGCCAAGCACGCCGCGGTGCGAGTGGGTGTGGATCCCTCCACCGTGGGGACCGCGGTGATCCCCGAAAAGGCCAGGAAGCCCGTGCCCTCCAAGAAGGCACAGGCGAAGGCCGCGGCCGCGGGCTGAGTTCGGGAATGGAGATCCCCGACGGTCTGGTGGCCGTCGGTCGGCTCCACTCCCCCCACGGACTGTCGGGCCAGATCAAGGCCGAATGCCTCAGCTGGAATCCCGAACGGTTCCGAGGGCTTTCGGAAGTGGTCCTGGTCACCGGTCGCGGGCGGCGCGAAACCAGGATCGTCGACGCCATGGCGGCTGGACCGCTGTGGCGTCTTTCGTTCGAGGGGATCCGCGACCCCGAAACCGCCAAACTCCTCTCCGGCGCCTGGATCTGCGTTCCCGAGGCGAACGTCCAGAGGCCTGCGGGAGGGTGGATCGAAGCCGACCTGGAGAATCTCCCCGTCGTGGACGTCCAAGGCTCCGTCCTGGGCAGGGCCCTGGGCCTGGCCGACATCCCCACATTCTCCCTGCGCGCGGTGGGCAACGACGGGACGGAAATCGTCCTACCTCTGGAGGGACCTCTCGCCTGCCGGGTGGACATGCCTGCCCGGCTCGTCGTCGCCGACCGCGGGATCTGGGACGCCCTATCTTGAGGGTGGACGCGGTCACCTTGTTTCCGGGGATCTTCCAAGCCCTGGAGCATTCCATCCCCGCCAAGGCCAAGAAGGCCGGAGTCTTCGATCTGCGCCTCCACGACCTCCGGGAATTCCCGCTCAACCGCTACGGCGCCGTGGACGACTACCCCTACGGCGGCGAACCGGGCATGGTCCTGCATCCGCGACCGTTGGAGCAGTGCTTGGAAAAAGCGCTGGAGGGAAGGGACCGGGTTCCGGTCCTGTTTCCGTCCCCGCACGGCAAACCGCTGACCCAGGCCGATGTCCGGGAATGGTCGACCGTACCCGAGCTCGTGCTCGTGTGCGGGCATTACAAGGGCTTGGACGAGCGCTTCCGCTATCTGCACGTCACCCACGAATTTTCGGTGGGCGACTACGTGCTCTCCGGTGGCGAGATGGCGAGCCTGGTGTTCCTGGACGCCGTGACCCGGCTCCTTCCCGGAGTGCTGGGCGACGACGGTTCGGCGCGCACCGACAGCTTCGAGGAGCCGCTGCTCGGCTGGCCGGTCTACACCCGCCCCGAGGTCTGGAACGGCCTGAAGGTCCCGGAAGCCTTGCTCTCCGGAAACCACGAACGCATCCGCCTTTGGCGGCGGAAGCAGCAGCTGCTCTGGACCATGGAGCGACGCCCCGACCTGTGGGCCCTCCTGGAGCTGACCCCCGAAGACCGCAAGCTGCTGGAGGAATGACGAGAAACCATTGCCTCAATGGTGGTTCAGAACGCATACTACCAGGTATGAAAACGGCGATTTCCCTTCCCGACGACGTCTTCGAAGCAGCCGAGGCCGTTGTCGAAGCCCGTGGCTGGTCGCGTTCCAGGCTCTACACGGAAGCGTTGCGGCAGTATCTGAAGCGGGAAGACCCCGATCAGATCACCCGCCAACTCGACGAGGTCCACGGTCAACCGGACAAGGATCGGGAATTCCGTAGGGAGGCGAACCTCAAGACGGCTCAAGCCTCCGACTGGTGATTCGACGAGGCGAAGTCTACTGGGCCGAGTTGGGTCATCCGCCCGGGTCCGTGCCGGGCTATCGAAGACCCGTGGTGGTGATCCAATCCGACGTTTTCAATCGAAGCCGCATCGCGACCATCGTGGCTGCGATCCTCTCCTCCAACCTGGATCTGGCTCGTGCCCCGGGGAATGTCCTGTTGCCGAAAACCGCCACGGGCCTTCCCAAGGATTCGGTGGCCAATGTTTCGCAGATCGTCGCGGTGGATCGAACCGATCTGGATGAATCCGCCACGGGTCGACTTCCGAAGCCGTTCCTCGATGACCTCGACGAAGGTTTGAGGCTGGTGCTCGCCTTGGGCGACAGGTAGGCTCCCGCCCTAGTAGGGCGGGCGGGGGGTGGGTTGTCACAAGGCACGGGTTGGATCAATTGGTAGTTTTCGCCGCCTCATGATCCTACCCAGAGAGAAATCCCTCACGTCCGCCCAGCTCGCCGAGGTGGAGGGCATCCTGGCCGAGTACGGTTGCACGGTCACCGTCATTTCCGGCACCACCCGCACCATCTACGCCATCTCGGGCGACGAACGGGACGAAGAGATGGTGGGCCGCATCGAGGGTTTGGACTACGTGGAGCGGTTCGACCGCATCCAGGCGCCCTATCGCCTGATGCACCACGCCTCCGACCTGAGCTCGCACAAGGTGCGGTTGGGAGACGCGGTCCTGGGCGATGGATTCCATGTCATCGCCGGGCAGTGCACCATCGACCCCATGAACCCCCAGTACTTCCTGGAAACGGCCCATGCCGTCAAGGAAGCGGGCGCGGTGGCGATCCGCGGCGGCGTCTGGAAACCCCGCACCAGCCCCAATGCCTACCAAGGCGACGACAAGGCATTGCAGATCCTGCTCCGGGCGCGCGAGGAGACGGGACTCCCCGTGAGCACGGAGGTGATGGAGGACCGCCACCTGCAGGTGGTCATGGACGCCGGCGTGGACGTGATCCAGATCGGGACCCGCAACGCCTTGAACTACGGACTTCTCAAGCAGGTGGGACGCGGGACGGCGGGCACCCGGACGGTGGTCCTGCTCAAGCGCGGAATGCACATGGGCCCGGTGGACGAATTCCTCTGCGCGGCCGAATACATCGCCGCCGGGGGAAATCCCAACGTGGTGCTCTGCCCGCGCGGGACCAAGCCGGAACTGGACGGGTACAGGAATTTCCCGGACGAATCCATCTCCCCGCTCCTGAAGGCCCGCACTTGGGCCCCCGTGGTGGTGGATCCTTCGCATTCCGTGGGCAAGGCCGCCTTCGTTCCCTTCGCCTCCCTGGCCGCCGCGGCCTACGGTGCCGACGGCTTGAACGTGGAGGCCCATGTCTGCGGTTCCAAGGGCATCGGGGACGACCCCAAGCAGGCCATCACTCCCGCCATCCTCGCTCGACTGATCCGCGACTGCAAGGAGATCCACGGACGTTCGGCAGGTTACCGCCTGCCCGTCCAGAAAGCCTGAGTTGCTGGTCCGAATCCATCCCCAGACCCCCCAGCCCCGATTGATCGACCAGGCCTCCGCCGTCCTGGACAAGGACGGCATCGTGGTGTGGCCCACGGAATCCGGCTATGGGATGGGTTGCTCCACGGCCAGCCCGAAGGCGTTGAACAAGCTCTATCGCATCACCAATCCCGTGAAGGCCAAGGTCCTGGCCCTTCTGTTCCAGGACTTTTCCCAGATCGCCCAGTACGCGGAGGTCTCGAACTTCGCCTTCCGCACCATGAAGCACCTGATGCCCGGCCCCTACACCTTCATCCTTCCCGCCCGCGCACGCACCGCCAAGATGCTTTCCATCAAGCGGCCCGAAGTGGGGGTGCGCATGCCCACCCATCCCGTGCTGCAGGCCTTGTTGGTCGCGCATGGCCATCCGCTGGTCAACGCAGCGGCCCGTTTCTCCGAGCGGGAGGGCGAGATCTTCACCACCGGGGGAGGGGTGGAAGACCAGTATGGGCGCTCCGTGGACCTGGTCCTGGATGCGGAAGAAATCCCGGCATCTGGAACTACCATTGTCAGCTTGGTCGGAGACGAGGTGCGCCTCCTCCGGCTGGGTATCGGCCCGATCTCCCAACTGGGCTTGGAGGAGTAGATGGATGCTTTGACCGACTTGGCATCGGCCCGATCTCCCAACTGGGCGTTGGAGGAGTAGATGGATGCGCTGACCGACCTGGAAATCCGGATCCTGGGGACGCTCGTCGAAAAGTCGATGGCGACGCCGGAGTACTACCCGCTGACGCTCAAGTCGCTGCGGGCCGGATGCAACCAGGCGACCAATCGCCAGCCGGTCACCGACTACGAAGAACTGGACGTCGAGCTGGGAATCAAGGCGCTCAAGCTCAAGGGTCTCGTGCATTTCATCGAGCCCAAGGGAGGGCACGAGGTCCGCAAGTACCAGCACACCCTGTTCGAGGAGCACCGCTGGGGGATGAACCGCGGACAGGTGGCGCTGTTCGGTCTCCTGCTCCTGCGCGGAGAGCAGACCGCCTCGGAGCTTCGCACGCGCGCCCGGGAGAAGATGATCGACCTCTCCCCCCAGCAGACCGACGATGCCCTGGAAACGATGGTCGCCGCCCCGGACTCCCCCATCGCCCGCGTTCCCCGCCAACCCGGCCAGCGCGAGCCCCGCTGGCGCTTCCGCGTCGGTTTGGCCGAACAGATCGACCCCACCACCTTCCCCAGCCTGGTGGATGCCGATTCCGACGAGCTGCCCGTCCTGCCTGCGTCCTCTGCGACCGTCGCCGAATTGGAGGAACTGCGGCGTCGCGTCGCCGAACTGGAACGGCGCGTCCGGGCCCTGGAGTCCACGGGCCGCTGATCCCTCCATTCGCTTCCGGTGTGTTTCCCCGAACTCCTGCGTCCGGGGATGCCGTTGACAAGACTTCCACGGAATGCGCGGGAATCCCCGCTCCAGCTGGCAATCGGACAATGGAATCCTTCGGATCAGCCTAGATTCGAGCCATCGACAGGTGTGCGTTGCCGATGGAACACAATTGGTGGAGCCGGGGAGAAAACAGATGACTACCACGATGCGCGGAACGACGATCTTTGGATGGAACCATCGAGCTTGTCTGTTGTCGGGGATGGCCTGGCTGCTCGCGATGGCTTCCGCCCAGGCCACCACCTACTACGTCTCCCCCACCGGGAGCGATTCCAATGCGGGGACCATCGACAAGCCCTTCCACGGTTTCCAGAAGGGGGCGGATGTGGCCGTCGCCGGAGACACGGTGTACTTCCGAGGTGGGACCTATTCCTACGCTGGGCAGGGCTCCGGCACGGCAGCGGAAGGGGTGCTGCTCACCAAGAGCGGAAGCTCCGACACCAAGCGCATCTATTTCTGGGCCTACCCCAACGAGAAGCCGATCTTCGACTTCTCCCAACTCACCCTTTCCAAAACAGCCACCTGCGGGGGCATCCGCCTCAACAACGCCAACTGGCTGTACTTCAAGGGATTGGAGATCGAAGGCGTCCCGGAACCCGGCACCGTCGCGAACAATGGCATCTGGTCGAATCCAGGAAGCAACAACACCTACGAGTTGCTGAACATCCACAACATCTCCGGACCGGGGCTTTCCATCGCCAACGGCACGGGGGGCAACCTGGTGCTCAACTGCGATTCCCACGACAATTACGATGCGACTTCCGCCCAAGGGGCGGGCCAAAACGCCGACGGATTCGGGATCCACTACCAGAAATCCGGCCCGAGCACGGTCCTGCGGGGTTGCCGCTCCTGGTTCAATTCCGATGACGGGTACGACTGCATCTTCCAGGGGGTGCCCGTCATCTGGGAGAATTGCTGGGCGATGCGGATGGGTTTCCACGACCACGGAACCATCAGCGCCGCCCAAGGAAACGGAAATGGTTTCAAGGCAGGTGGTTTTGGCATGCCGCCAAACTACGGCAGCTACCCCAGCCCCATCGTCCACCATGTCCTGAGAAATTGCGTTTCGCTCCTGAACAAGGCGGCTGGATTCTACCAGAACCACCAGCCCACGTCCGACACGTTCTACAACAACTCTTCCTACGACAACGGCTCGGACTTCGACATGCTCGGTTACGATATCGCCGCGGGCGCGGGCGCGGGCTACGGCTACTACCGCAACAACGTCGCCTACCTGTCGAATGCCACAGCCAACCGCACCGGCACCCATTACGACGACGCGTTCAACTCCTGGACCATCGCCGGCCTGACGGTCACCGCTTCCGACTTCGTCACCCTCGACACCGCCGGCATCATGGGCCCGCGCAATGCCGACGGCAGCGTCCCCAACGTGGGCTTCATGCGCCTCTCGGCTGCCAGCAAGCTCATCGACAAGGGCGTGGCGGTGGGACTTCCCTACAGCGGCAAGGCACCGGACCTGGGTGCCTTCGAGTACGGGACGGTGGCCATCCAGCCGCGCATCCTCGCCTCCCAGGCGGGTTACAGCCTGGGATGGCGCAATGGCGAGATGGTCTTTTCAACCCCCGGTTCCGAAAGCGTGACCCTTTCCATCCATTCCGTGTCGGGTGCCCTCCTGGAGCAATCCGAAATGACCAGCAAGCCAGGAGAAAACGTGTTTCCGGTGCGGCAGCACCATCCGGGACTCAGCATCGCCACGTTGCGCACATCCTCGGGTTCCACGCTCCAGATGCGGGTGATCTCCGCGGGTACCTAGGAGTCTGCGCGGCAGAAGCCGAGAGGCAAAGAGTGCACCAGAGTTTCGTGATTTTTACCACCAGAAATCGTCAAACGCGTCGGATTTCGAGGCGTTTTGGCGTGAAAATCGTTCTACCGCGCAGACTCCTAGGTCTTCGCGGCGTTCCGGGTCGCGAGCCAGGCGACCAATCCGGGCAAGGCCCAGGCCACGGCGGCCAGGCGCACCAGAAGCAGCGTCTCCGATCCGGTCCAGGCCGGATACCCCAGCCGCGCGAACCCCATGGCACCCACGGTCTCCCCCAGCCCGACGCCTCCCGGCGAAAGCGGGAGGGCGTTGGCGATCATGGAGGCCGGAAGCAGGGCGCCGATTTCGTACACCCGGGTGTGGACCTCCACCACATGGGCTCCGCACCAGCCGATGGCGATCATCATCTGGTGGGTGCAGCAGGAAAGGAATACCCCGGTCAGGATGGCCCGGCGGTCGGCCCCGGACCGCGCCGCCGTGTCGAGGATGGCCCGGAGCAATCCGGCCACCCGACCCCACCAGCGGGATTCGGAGGCGGGTGCGGGGAGAAACCGGATCAGCGAGTGGCCGAACAGGCAGATGATCAGGCTGGCGCCGGCACCGGTGCCTGCGATGGCCAGCAGCACCGTTCCCAAAGCGCGGGCCCGCGGGTCCAGCGCCACCAGGACGCAGGTCCAGAACGACCAGGAAAGGAAAAGGCCGGTGATCCCGGTCCAGCGGTCCACCGCCATGGTTCCCAGGGTTTTCGCGAAGGGAACCTTGCGCCTGGTGAGGATCCAGGCCTTGGCCAGATCCCCCGCCGAATTGCCCGGGAGGCAATTGGAGAATGCGAGCGAGACCAGGGTCAGGCGGATCGATTCCCACCGGCCCAGGAACAGCTCGGAGGGGCGCGACAGGATGCGCCAGCGCAGGCCCATGGTGGCCAGGACCATCCCCTGCA
>CAYXXL010000098.1:0-9304 GCA_964469025.1 uncultured Fibrobacteria bacterium | reverse complement strand
CAGGCGACGGGCCAGGTAGATCGGGTCTTCGCCGCCGTCCACCATGCGGGCCAACCAGTACAGCGCGGCCTGGGGGTCGGAGCCGCGAACGGATTTGTGGAGGGCGCTGATCGCCTGGTAGCGGCCGTCGCCGGTGCGGTCGTAGGCGGGCGGCCTGCGTCCGGCGGCCCGTGCGACGGATTCCGGCGAGAGCGACGTTCCTTCCGGCAGCGACGCGACCGTCCACTCCAGAAGGTTGAGGGTGGCGCGCAGGTCGCCGTCGGCGGCCTGGACCAGGGAGAGGAGAGCCTCGTCGCAGGGAGCGAGGTCCATTCGGTCCAGTCCTTGGACGGGATCCGTCAGGGCGCGGCGCAGGAGCGGGAGGAGATCCTCGCCGGAGGGAGCTTCCAGCCGGAACACCTGGCAGCGGCTCACCAGGGCCGGGTTCAGCGAATAGGATGGATTTTCGGTGGTGGCCCCCAGAAGCCGCACCGTCCCAGCCTCCACCGCGGGAAGCAGTGCGTCCTGCTGCCCCTTGTTGTAGCGGTGGATCTCGTCGATGAACAGGCGCAGGGGGCCAAGTCCCGCGCGAACCCTTTTGGTCCCTTCCTCCAGCAGACCCCGCAGTTCCGGCAACCCAGACTGGACGGCGGAGATGGTGCGAAACGGCATCTTGGAGTGGCGGCGCAGGAGGTGCGCCACGGAGGTCTTTCCGCAGCCAGGAGGGCCCCACAGGATGGCCGAACCCAGGGAATCCTCCTCGATCCCCTTGCGGAGCGGGGCCGCGGGGCCGAACAGGTCGGGCGATCCCACCAGGCCCTCGAAGCTCTCCGGACGCATGCGCTCGGCCAGGGGCTTGGCGGCTTCGCGCGAATTTCCCGCGGATTCGGGTTCGAAGAGGTCCATTGCCGCAAAGAGAACAAAGGTCTCTCAGGGGGCCTTGTTTCGCGCCAGGCTCCAGGCCGCCCGCGGCAGGACCTTCAGCCCCGACCATGCCGCGTGCCTCCAGCGGTGCTTTCCCATGGGGATCTTCGCGAGGTCGCGGAACACCGCGGTCCAGACCTCGTCGTCCAATCGGCCCAGGAGCGGCTTGAAGCGTCCCGCCAATTCGTAGGCGCGGCCTCGCGAGGTCCGCCAAGACGCGCGGTAACGCCGGTAATGGACTTCCCTGCGTCGTTCGTCCGGCTCGGCGAGCGCGGCCATCGCGCATTCCGCGGCGCAGCGGCCCGCTTCCATGGCCTCGACGATTCCCGAGCGTGCCAACGGGTGCACCATGGATGCCGCGTCCCCCGACTTGAAGAACATTTCCCTTGCCAAGGTTCCCGCGCCGTTCCCGCATGGTATGGCACCGCCGTGCACGGCCCCGGGTTCGACGCCGGGATCCAGGTGAGACAGAAAGCGTCGCAGACCTTCGCGCGGGGCAAGGCCCGAACCCCGGGCGCACACCACGCCCACGTTGGCTCGTCCGGGACCGCTGGGGAACAGCCAGGCGTATCCACCGGGAGCGAACATCTTCGAGTACCAGAGCTGGATGGCCTCCGGGTCGAAGTCGATGCCTTCCACCAGGGAGAATGCGGCGGACTCCAGGTCGATGTCGCCCCGCGCCAATTTTTCTTCCCGACCCAATCCGGCTCCCGGGCCGCTCGCGTCGATGACGCAGCGGGTGCGGAGGGTCCCTGCGAATTCGCCGTCGCAGCGCAGGGAACGGATCCCGTCCAACTGCCGGGAGAGCTGCACGGCACGACATCGGAAATGGCAGAACGCGCCGCGCCTCGAAACGTCGACGGCGAGATCCCGGTGCATGAGAGCGCGGTCGATGGTGGCTCCATCCCCGAGCGATTGCCAAGCGAACGACGCCTGGGGCGTCGCGAAGAGGCAGCGCTGGATGGGATTGCGGATCCAGGGGTCCACGGGGAGGGGACTCGCCCGTCGGAAGGGCTTGAGATGCACCCCTTCGCCGCAGGCGACAGGTTCCCGCCACGGGTCGCGGCGGTCGACCAGGACCACCGAACCCGCGTCGTGCGAGACCAGGGTGTGGGCAGCCACCAACCCGGCCGGCCCGGCCCCGACCACCAGGAAATCGCACGTCTCGGGGAGCGCGTCGCGGAAGGTGGGATCGGAGGGCATCGAAGGTGAATCTATGCATGCCCCCCGCACCTGGTTGGACCATCCACCGTAAGGACGCAAAATTTTGCGTCCCCACGACATCCAGTCACACGGTTGCGACCACGAAGATCAGGCCTTCGTGAACCGTTCCGATGCCTTGGCCCAATTCCAGATCTCGAACAGGCTTTCCGCGTATTTCGGGCGCAGGTTGCGGTAGTCGATGTAATAGGCATGTTCCCAGACGTCGATGACCAGAAGGGGCTTGCCCGTGGAGGCGATGGCGGCATTGGAGGTCTTCTCGATGGCCAAGGTGCCGTCGGCCTTCTTCACCAGCCAAGTCCACCCGGACCCGAAATTCCCCACGGAATCGGCCAGGAACTTCTTCTTGAACTCGTCGAAGGATCCGAACGCCTTGTCGATGGCGGCGGAAAGGTCGGCCGAGGGCTTTGAGCCGCCCGGGGTCAGCGATTCCCAGTAGAACGTGTGGTTCCAGACCTGCGCGGCGTTGTTGTAGATGCCGACCTTCTTGGCGTCCGGCCACTTGGCCTGGGAGGCCAGAAGCTCGTCCAGGGAAAGGCTCTCCAGCCCGGTGCCTTCCAACAAACCGTTCAGGTTGGTGGCGTAGGCGGCGTGGTGCTTGCCGTAGTGGAAGGAGATGGTCTCCTCGGAAATGATGGGGGCCAGGGCGCCGGCGGCATAGGGCAGTGCAGGAACGGTGTGCGGCATGGGTTCTCCTTGAAGGGTGGGTTGAGAAGCAGTGTCAAGGCTACCCGGTTAACATACATGATCCGACCTTCATGTCCATTGGGGTGACGAGCGGAATGCGCAGGATCGAACAGGCCTGCGAGCCGCGACCCTGCCGAGAGCCTGTGGGGGTTAGGTTTGTCGGAGATGTCCTCCCGACAGCCCATCGTTCTGGATGCCCACCTTTCCGCTGCCCTCGAGGTCGCGCAGGCCGCCGGCGATCTCGTGCTGTCTTTCCAGAAGGAGGGCTTTTTCGTGCGCGAGAAAGGACCTCTCGACCTGGTCACCGAAGCCGACGAGGCCGCCGAGGCCCTCATCCGCGACACCCTGCTCGGCAAGTTTCCAGACGATGGTTTCCTGGGAGAGGAAACCGGCGAGGTGGCGGGAACCTCCGGGCTGGTCTGGGTGGTCGATCCCATCGACGGCACCGTGAACTTCTCCCGGGGAATGGCCGAATACGGCGTGAGCGTGGGATTGCGGGGTCCAGACGGCGAAGCCGAACTGGGCGTGATCCGGTTCCCGGCGCCGAACAAGACCTATTGGGCGAGCCGAGGGGCCGGAGCCTTTTGCGATGGACGGCAACTCCAAGTCAGTTCCACCGACCGCCTCGACCGGTTCCTTGTCCATGAAACGGACATCTGTCGCACGGAATCTCCCGCCCAATTCCAGCGCAGGATCCTCAAGGCGCACCTTCCCTTGTTCGAGAAGGTCTTCCGATGGCGCATCACCGGAGCCGCGGTGAGGGA
Source organism: uncultured Fibrobacteria bacterium (assembly GCA_964469025.1). GTDB lineage: Bacteria > Fibrobacterota > Fibrobacteria > UBA5070 > UBA5070 > UBA5070. Next base: position 5,729 of record CAYXXL010000098.1, on the reverse strand, counting down.
TCTCTGCCTGGTCGCGGAAGGCCAGATCGACGCCTTCCTGATCGACAAGTTCCACGAATACGACGTCCTTGCCGGGTGGGCCATCCTCCGGGAGGCGGGAGGGGCCATGGTGGGCCAGGACGGGTCGGACGCCACCTGTCGAAGTCCGAGCCTCCTGTTCCACAATGGCAAGTGCGGCGCCGAACTCCTCCAGGCCTTGGAATCCTCCGGTCGTCCCAAGCGAAAATGAATTTTCCTCCAATCGACAGGAATCCGTCGCGATGCTAACATGCTGTCCGGTGCGAGTCGATCCGGTCGAATGCGATTATCGGGAGGAATTTCCGCGGTGAGCATGCTCGAATACCCCCTTCTGGGATCATTGGACCTTCATCTCTACGGGGAGGGGCGGCATGAGCGCATCTGGGAGAAGCTGGGCGCGCATCGCTGCTCCCAGGAGGGGGTGGATGGAGTGGCCTTCGCCGTCTGGGCACCCAACGCGCGGAGGGTCGCCGTCATCGGCGAATTCAACGGATGGAACCCCGACGCCCACCTGATGGAGCGTCTGGACGGCGGGATCTGGCAGTGCTTCGTCGCCGGAGCCCGGGTCCACCAGACCTACAAGTACCATCTCGTCTCCGACGTCGACGGCTACTGGGTGGAGAAGGCCGACCCCTTCGCCTTCCAGGCCGAGGTCAGGCCGGGAACCGCTTCCAGGATCGCGGACCTCTCCGTCTTCGAATGGAGCGACTCGGAATGGATGCGGGTGCGCGGCGCGCAGGATCCGCTGAAGCGGCCGGTGAGCATCTACGAGGTGCATCTGGGCTCCTGGGCGCGCGTCCCGGAGGACGAAGGACGGTTCCTGTCCTACCGGGAGCTTGCACCCCGGCTCGCCTCCTACGTCAAGGAACTCGGATTCACCCACGTGGAGCTGATGCCCATCACGGAGCATCCCTTCGACGGATCCTGGGGATACCAGGCGACGGGTTATTTCGCGCCCACCAGCCGCTACGGCTCGGCGCAGGACTTCATGGCCTTCGTGGACCATCTCCACGCGGAAGGCATCGGCGTGATCCTCGACTGGGTGCCCGCGCACTTCCCCAAGGACTTCCCCGGGCTCGCCTTCTTCGACGGCACGCACCTCTACGAGCACGCGGATCCCCGCCAGGGCGAGCACCGCGACTGGAGCACGCTGATCTTCAACTTCGGGCGCAACGAGGTGGCGAACTTCCTCCTCGCCTCGGCGCTTTTCTGGCTGGAGAACTACCACATCGACGGCCTGCGCTTCGACGCCGTGGCTTCCATGCTCTACCTGGACTATTCGCGCCAGGACGGGCAGTGGGTGGCCAACCGGTTCGGCGGCCGCGAGAACATCGAGGCCATCGAATTCCTCCGCAATCTCAACGCACGCGTCCATGCGCTCTTTCCCGGGGCCTTCACCCTGGCCGAGGAGAGCACCGCCTGGGCCGGGGTGAGCCGGCCCACCTACGTGGGAGGACTCGGCTTCACGTTCAAGTGGGACATGGGCTGGATGCACGACACGCTCTCCTACATGTCCCGCGAGCCCGTCCACAGGAAGTGGCACCACGACCAGCTGACGTTCCGCATGATGTACGCCTGGTCGGAGAACTTCGTCCTCCCCCTGTCCCACGACGAGGTCGTGCACATGAAGGGAAACCTGATCGGGAAGATGCCCGGCGACTGGTGGCAGAAAATGGCGAACCTGCGCCTGCTGTTCGCGAACCAATGGGGGAATCCGGGCAAGAAGCTGCTGTTCATGGGTTGCGAGTTCGGGCAGTGGAGGGAGTGGAGCGAGGCGAGGTCCCTGGACTGGCACCTGCTGGACTTCCCCACCCACGCGGGCCTCAAGCGCTGGGTCTCGGACCTGAACGCGATCTACCGGGAAATGCCGGCCATGCACGACCAGGACGCCGACTCCCGCGGGTTCCGATGGATCGATTGCTCCGACAGCGAAAATTCCGTGATCAGCTTCCTGCGCGTCTCCGGCGACCCGGCCCAGCCACCGGCGCTGTTCGTGTACAACTACACTCCGGTGCCGCGGAGGAACTACCGGGTGGGCGCGCCCTGGGCGGGGTTCTGGCGCGAGAGGCTCAACTCCGATTCGGAGATCTACGGCGGATCCGGAATCGGGAATCTGGGAGGTGTCCAAGCCATCCCCGAGAGCTGGCAGGGACAACCCGCGCACCTGTCGTTGGACCTGCCGCCCCTGGGGTGCCTGGTCTTCGTGCCGGAATCCATACCCAACGCTCCGGAAGAGGTCGTGGAGTAGGGGCGATTCACGAATCGCCCCTACAACTCCGTCCGGCGACGGCGAACCAGACGGACGGGGACGAGGTCCCCGCACAAGGTATCTTGTCCCGCGTGCCGCCGAGATTCCGTTCCACGAGGTCCTTCCTGGAATTCTGCCAAGCCAGGGGAGAGCTCGCCGTCGTGGATCGGGAGGTGGATCGGTACCTGGAGATCGGCGAGATCGCCGACCGCGCCATGCGCGGCCCGGGCGGGGGCAAGGCCCTCCTGTTCACTCGGGTGCGCGGATCCGAGTTTCCCGTGGCCGTGAACATCCTGGGCTCCGAAAAACGCATGGCCTGGGCCCTGGGCGAAGAATCCCTGGCGGCGGTGGAGGCGCGCATCGCGGCCCTGGCCGAACTGGAACCGCCGGGATCCCTGGGCGAGGCCTGGCGCGCGTTGCGCACCCTCTCCGGATTGCGCCACCTCCCGCCGAGAACGGTGCGCCGGGGGCCGTGCCGGGAAGTGGTCGAACCCGTGGTGGACCTGGGCCGACTTCCCGTGCTGACGACCTGGCCGGAGGATGCCGGCCCGTTCGCGACCCTCCCGATGGTCTTCTCGCGCTCCCCTTCCGGCAGGGCCAACTGCGGCATGTACCGCATGCAGGTCTTCGACGCGGCCACGACCGGCATGCACTGGCAGCGCCAGAAGGACGGCCGTCGGCACGTGGACGAGGCCGCGATGCGGATTCCCGTCGCCGTGGCCTTCGGGGGACCGCCAGTATTGGCTTGGGCGGCTTCCGCCCCGCTTCCACCGGACATCTTCGAGATGCTCCTGGCGGGATTCCTCCAGCGGCACCGGGTTCCCATGGTCCGGTGCGCCATCCACGACCTGCTGGTGCCCGCCCAGGCGGATTTCGTGCTGGAGGGCTGGGTGGATCCCGCCGAGACCCGCCGGGAGGGTCCGTTCGGTGACCACACCGGCTACTACTCCCAGGCGGCCGACTATCCCGTGTTCCGGGTGGAGCGCATCACCCGCCGTCGCGACGCCATCTACCCGGCCACCGTCGTGGGCTTGCCGCCCAAGGAGGACGGCTTCATGGGACTGGCCACGGAAAGGCTGTTCCTGCCCCTGGTACGCCGGATCCACGGCGAAATCCGCGACCTGCGCCTGCCGCCGGAGGGCGTTTTCCACAACCTGGCGCTGGTGGCCGTGCGCAAGAGGTTTCCCGCGCATGCGCACAAGTCCTTCCACGCCGTGTGGGGGACGGGCCAGATGATGTTCACCAAGTCGATCGTCGCCGTGGACGAGGGCGTCGACCTGCGCGACCCCGTCGCCATCCTCTCCGCCCTGGACAGGAACTGGCATGCGGTGCGGGACACGGTCCTCTCAACCGGTCCGGCCGACACCCTGGACCACGCCGGGCGGCAGGACCAGGGCGGGAAGATCGGCCTGGACGCGACGACCCGGATCCCGGGCGAAGACCTTTCGCCGCGCGCCGCGGCAAGGGACGGGAGCCGCGATCCCTTCGCCCGGGGGGCTCCCCGCGACGTGCTCCGCTGGAGCCTTCCGGAGGGCGCGGACGGGCGTGTGCTCCTGGTCCTGTTGGACAAGAAGCGACCGGGACAGGGGACGGAATTCCTCCGCGGCCTGCGTCCGGCGGATCTCGCGGCGCGCATCCTCGTCGTGGCCGTCTTCGACGATCCCGAGGCGCTGGACAGCGGAACCATGGCCATGGTGGTGGGCGGAGCCAACTGCGATCCGGCGAGGGACCTCGTGGTGCTGGACTCGCCCCGGCCCGGCCTGGCGCTGGGTCTGGACTGCACGAAGAAGCGGGTGGACGAAGGGTACGACAGGGGCGAGTGGCCCCGCCTGATCCGACAGGATCCGTCCGTCGTCGCTCGGGTGGACGGATACAGCCGCGAGCTTCCGCTGTGAGCCGCGCGGTGCGCGACATGTTCGACCGGATCTCGGGGCGGTACGACGCGCTGAACCACGTGCTTTCCGCCCGTCGCGACCTTTCGTGGCGCCGCACGGCGGTGGGCATGCTCCCGCCAGGTCCCGGTCGGATCCTGGACTTGTGCGGAGGAACGGGAGACTTCCTGCTGGCCGCCCGGTCGGGGAACCGCGCCGCGCCGACCTCCGTGGTCGCGGACTTCGCCAGGGGGATGATGCTCCCGTTGCCGTCCAAGGGGCTCGCCCCGGGGATCCAGGCGGACGCCCTGCATCTGCCGTTCCGGGACGGATCCTTCGACACGGTGCTGTGCGGCTTCGGGATGCGCAATCTGGACGATCTCGGGAGCGGGGTCCGCGAAGTCCTCCGCGCGCTGCGGCCGGGCGGAACCTTCGTGACGTTGGAATTCTTCCGGCCCGAGACCATCGTCTCCCGGACCTTCTACGGCGCCATCGCCCCCCTGCTGATCCCCGCAGCGGGGCGGATCTTCGGTTCCAGCCGCGAAGCCTACGAGTACCTGGTCCGATCCATCCGGCGCTTCACGCCCGTGGAAGGCTACGCCGCCCTGCTGGGCGATTCGGGCTTCGAGACGCCTCGGATCGTCTCCCTGGATTTCGGGCTCTGCCACGCCGTGGCGGCGCGCAAGCCTTGAGCGTTCCCTCCCCCGATCTCGACGTCGTGGTCCTGTTCCCGGTGCTGGTCCTGGCCTTGGCGGGGCTGGCGCTCTTGCGCGCGCGCCGCCGCCGCTCGGAACGCGAACGCCTTCGGCATCGGAAAATGACGGAAGACGAGCTGTCGAGGATGTTCCGCTTGGCGCCATTGTGCAAGCGGCTCCCGACCTCGCTGCGCGAGCGTTGGGAGGGCGATGTCCGTCTCTTCCTGGCGGAGAAGACCTTCGTGGAGTGCCAAGGGCTCGAGGTCGACGAAGACCTTCGGCTGGCGGTGGCCGGGCAGGCCTGCCTGCTGCTTCTGGGCCAGGGCGGCTGGGATGTCTATCCCGACCTGACCACCATCTACCTGCACCCGACCTCCTACGTGCGCCGCGACGAGCGATCGTTGGGAGGCGGCGCCTCCATCCGCCAGGAAGGCATCGCCTACGACGGCGAGTCGTGGACGCGGGGTGCCGTGGTCCTTTCCGCCGCCGCGGTGCGCCACGGGTCCATCGAGATGGACGGATTCAACGTGGTGCTGCACGAATTCGCCCACCAGTTCGACGCCATGGACGGGGTCACCGACGGCTGCCCGCCGATGCCGTCGGAATCGCGGCTGGAATGGGCCAGGACCATGCTTGCCGAATTCGAGGCGCACCGGCATGCCGTGGCCCTGGGCCGCCACAGCTTCCTGGACCCCTACGGAGCGGAAAATCCCGCGGAATTCTTCGCCGTGTGCGTGGAAACCTTCTTCGAGCTCCCCGGCGCCCTGCGAGAAACGCATCCGGACATCCACCGTCTCTGCGTGGCCGTCTTCGGCACCGATCCGGAGAAGTGGTGATGCGGCTCGCGGATTTCGATCTTTGGTGTCCATGACCATCCGAGACGGCCGCTACGGATCC
>CAYXXL010000097.1:0-9323 GCA_964469025.1 uncultured Fibrobacteria bacterium | reverse complement strand
CGAGAGGGTCACCGTCGTGCCGGCGACCTGCGCGACGTTGACGTTCCCCTGCATCCCGCTTCCGGCGCCGGTGATCGTGGCTGCCGCGCTGTTGGTGGAGGAAGGGGTGAACAGGCTGAAATCGGCCATGGTGGAGACCGCGCCCGCATCGGTGGAGAACGTGGACAACATGCTGGACACGGTGCCAAGGTCGCTCAACGCCAATTGGGAGGCCTGTTGCTGGGTCGTGATCGCCGTCACCTTCTGCTGTTCCAGGGCCACCAGGGAATCCGTCAGGGAATTGGTGTCGATGCCGGAAACCAACCCACCCACGCTGATCGTGCCTGTCGAAGATATGCTGGTTCCCATGGATTCGCTCCCTGTAGGTTGTCATCGGCCTTTGCAAGCGAGGACTTGAGGAAAGCAATCACAGTGCCCGCCCGTTTGGACAGCGTGAGCAAGGAATTGCATGGCGGGAGAGCGTAGAGATGGCACCTGCGGGGAGGATAATTTTGCCCCCTGTGGAAAAAAGGCGCATTGGCCTATTGACTTTGAGAGCCATAAGAGCGAGATTGCCCCCCAGAGATTGCAGGAAGTGTGCAAAAATCTTCCCAAATTCAATCTTGGTCCATTTTTCGCAGAGGGAGATGTCAAGCGTGGATAGCTCGGACGATACCCTTCGACGGTATCTCGATGATATTCGCAAAACCCAGCCGATCGATCGCAAGGCTGAGCAACTTTTGTTCAAGAAGTTGGATCCCAAGGATCCAAATTTCAGCGATCGCGATGCGCGCCGCGCACGAGAGATGCTCATACGAGCCAACATGAGATTCGTGCTGAAGGTGGCTTTGCAGTACCGTGGGTGCCCCATTCCGCTGCCCGACCTGGTGTCGGAGGGTGCGATGGGTCTCATCCGTGCCATCGAGAGCTTCGACCACAGCCGCGGACTGAAGTTCATTTCCTACGCCGTCTGGTGGATCAAGGCCTACATCACTCGTGCCATCAACGAACAGGGGAGTCTGATCCGGCTTCCGGCCAACCAGCATCTGCGGGTCCGGAAGGCCTTGAAGAACAAGAGCAAAGGCGAGGAACTCACGGACGAAATCCGCGAGCTCATCCAGCTCGGGGAGGCGGGGATCTCCTTCGACGCGCCCCTGAAGGCCGACACCAAGACCACCTACCAGGAAGTCTTGGCCGATCCTCGGGCCGCCAATCCGGAGCACGATGCGGAGATCAACTCCGTGGAATTGATGGCCCACGAACTCCTGAACGAGTTGCCCAAGCGGGAAAAGGATGTCCTAAAGGGACTGTTCGGAATCGACCACGAAACCCCCCAGACCTTGAGGGAAGTGGGAGAGAGCCTCCAGATCAGCCATGAAAGGGTCCGCCAACTCCGGGACCAGGCGTTGCGACGGATCAAGAAGGCGCGCAACCGCGAGGTGCTCCGCGAGAAGTACGAAGCCTACATCGCCGCCTTGAGCTGAGGAATTCGATCACGGTTGCAGGGAACGGGAAGGCACCCTTCGGGGTGCCTTCCTTTTTTTGGTTCGACCGCGGAAATGGCGGCATCTTTAAGCCGGCGAACAGCGCTCCAGGCCGAATTCGATGCACACTCCGAGGAACCGGCTAGGACACGCGAACTCAGGAACCACTGCGCCTTCGACGGCTCCAGGGACGGTGCCATGGACGTTCCGACAAGGCATCCTGGTCGTCCTCGGTGAAGGCTTTCCTGGCATTCGCGAGGTCCGTCCCCACCGAAACCGCGGGCCGGCCCAGCTGGTCGTTGTGGCGCGCCCACCAGTAGAGCAAGGTGGCTGCGGTCCAGGAGGCGTTCAGATCGTACCGCCCGGCGTTCACGGTCATCACCGCCACCGCGATCCCGGAGTCGGGTTCGTCTTCCACGCGAGCGTAGCCCGCGAACCACGAGTAGTGGCCTTCCGGGTCGGTGCCATCGAGCGATCCTGTCTTCCCCCCCAGTTCGAAACCCGCGCGCGCTTCCTCGGGCCACGCGGTGTGGAAGCCTCCGCGCGCGGTGCCGCTGTCCACCGTGAGCTGGAACAGATCGGACAGGCCGTCGTAGGGAGCCTTGTCGGGGATGACGGATTCCCCGCAAGAGCGGTTCATGCGATGCGGAGTCCATTCCGGAGGGCGGAGGACCCCGTCGTGGGCGAATTTGCGCACGATCATGGCGGCGTGGACGGGCGAGAGGAACGTGGTGCGCACGAAGCCCGAAGAGATCTCGGCAAGGTTGAAGGTGTCTTCCGGCAGCAGCATCACACCTGCGGGAATACCGTTCCCAAGGCCCTTGGCGCGGTTGAAGCCCAGGGAATCGGCCCATCGGAGAATGGTTTCGCGACCCAGGGTCTGCGCCCCGAGCTTTCCGAAGACGGGATTGATGGAAAGAGCGAAGGCCTTGGCCAAACTCACCTCCGTTCCGCGGTCGGAAAGGGTGATCTGGTTCTTGTAGAGGGTATGGGGCCTGCCTCGGTAGCTCACCGGGTCGAAGGGATCGATGCCGGACTCCAAGGCCGCTGCCGAAGTCAGGATCTTGGCAAGGGAGGCCATGGGGTATCGCGGCTCCACTGCGGTGGCGAGGTCGGCAGAGGGAGGATCCTCGCCACGGCGAACCACCAGGAAAAGCGGTCGGGCGGAGCGAAGATCCAGTCCCACCGCGATGGTGAGTTCGGTGGGGTGGCGATTCAGCAGGTCCATCGCGAAGGCCTGGGCCTGGGCGTCCACCAGAAGCTTTTCCGGGAGTTTTCCCGGAAAGACCACGGGAGATTGGCAGTCGTCGGGGACACGGTCTTTCGAGGGGCGTACGGCGGCGGTGTCGCAACGACCGAGGACGGTGATCGCCGCCGACCCCACGGCCACGGCCAAGCCCAGAGCGGAAAGGAGCAACGCCCGACCGCGATGGGGCCGACCAGGCACCGGAGGGCGTTCCCAGGGCAGGTATCTGGAAGCTGGGCTCAAATCGAGGTCCCGGCCAAGCGCGCGAGTTCCTGGAAGAACCCGGGGAAGGTCTTGGAGGTGCAGTCTGGATCGAGGATGGTCGTGGGGACGGCTGCGGCGGCCAGCGAAAAAGCCATGGCCATGCGGTGGTCGTCGTAGGTTTCGATCTCGGCGGGCAGGATCCGTTCCGGCGGGGTGATCCGGATCCAGTCCGGGCCCTCCTCCACCTCGGCTCCCAACTTTCTCAACTGGTCGCGCACCGCGACCACCCGTTCCGTCTCCTTCACCCTCCAGGAACCGATGCCCCCGATGGTGGTGGAGCCATCCGCGAAGAGGCAGAGGGTGGCCAAAGTCATCGCCGCGTCGGGCATGTCCACCATGTCGATGTCCAGGGCGCGGAGGATCCCCGACGCCGGGGAACGGCATTCGATCCAGTCTGGACCGCGTTCCACGCGGGCACCCATGCGCTCGAGCACGGCGGCGAAAGCGGCGTCGCCCTGGACGGAATCCGTCCCGCAGCCGAGGACCCGGACGGGTCCTCCCAGGGCTCCGAAGGCCAGGAAGTAGCTCGCGGAACTGGCGTCGCCTTCGACAGAAATCGTTCCGGGTGCCTTGTACGGGGTCGGTCGGACCCGGAACCGTTGGTATCCGTCCCTCTCGACCTCCACCCCGAACCTTTCCATCAGCCGCACGGTGATGTCCACGTAGGGTCTGGAGATGAGATCGCCTTCCACCTCGATTTCCAGAGGTTCCGGGGAAAGAGGGGAGGCCATCAGCAGACCGGTCAGGAATTGGCTGGACGTGGTTCCCTTGACGCGGGTGCGACCACCCCGGAATCCCCGGGCCTGGATCGCCAGCGGAGGAAAGCCATGTTCCCCCCGGTAGGAGATGGAGGCACCCGTCGCCAGGATGGGAATCAATCCGTCCACAAGATCGCCGATGGGGCGTTCGCGCATCCTCTGCACCCCGTCCAGCACGAAGTCGCCCTTGGAAGCACACAGAGCCGCGACCAGGGGGCGCATGGCGGTTCCGGCGTTGCCCAGATGCAGAGAGGAGCCGGGGGTCTGGAATCCGCGGCCCCCGATTCCATGGATCGCCACCGTTCTTCCGCCGTCCGGTTCGTCGATCACGACCCCCAGTTGGCGCAGCGCACCCATCATGGCGCGCACGTCGTCGGAGTCCAGCAATCCGGAAAGTTCGGTTGTGCCCTCGGAGAGGGCGGCCAGCAGCAGGTAGCGGTTGGACAGGCTCTTCGAGCCGGGCAACCGGATCTCACCCGATAGGGGCGGCAGTGGACCCAAGGTCAGTCGTCTCATGCGTCGCGGAATTGTAGCCAACCGGAGTGGCCGCCGCGCACGATGGGAACGAGAAACGCGGGGAATCCGAGAAGTGGACTCCCGTGTCTTGTGTGGGGGGAATCGATGCTAGATTTTCCCCACCATGAGCACAGAAGCCGCCGAAACCGCATCCGCAGCACCGGTCAGCCACACGGACTGGCTGGCCAAGAAGATCCATTCCTTCGTCGGCGTGGTACCACTGGGTGTCTACGTCGTCCTACACCTTTCGCGCAACGTGTCCTCCATGGCGGGCCCGAAGGCGTTCGACAACGCCATCCGGCAGACCTGGACCCACCCGATCAACTACGCATGGGTGGTTCTCCTCGTGTATCTCCCCCTGATCTTCCACGCGGGGTGGGGGCTCAAGCTCGTCTGGGAGAGCGAAAAGACAAGCGTCTTCCGGAATTTCAACCTGGCGAACGTGAGGTACTTCTTCCAACGCCTGTCCGGCTTGGGCGTGCTCGCGTTCCTGTTCGCGCACATCTTCCTGACCCGCGTCCACGTCTCCATGGGATGGTTGCAGGACGCCACCACCAACCCGGATGGCCAGGTCACTTACGACTACTTCGCCACGCACATGACCGATTGGAGCAAGGGAACGGCCATCGTCTACATCCTGGGCATCCTGGGAACGGTCTACCACCTGGCCAACGGACTCACCACCTTCGGGATCAGTTGGGGCATCACCACCGGCGCCAAGTCCATCAAGAGGGCCGAGATCCTCGCGCTCGTGTTCGGGCTCCTGCTGCTCGCGCTCGGTTACGCCTCCGTCTTGGGCTTTTTCCTGTACGACTTCAAGGAGTTCGTGATGCCGCACGGTCCTCTCTCTCCGACCGGGATTTTCGGCCCGCTGATGCACTACAAGACCTGATCCCGCCCGGATTTATCATTCCTTGGCTATGAAGCTCCTCGTCACCGGCGGCGCCGGGTTCATCGGCTCCAACTTCGTCAAGCTGGTGCTGGCCCAGCGCCCCGACTGGTCCGTCACCAACCTCGACTTGCTCACCTATGCGGGCAATCCACTGAGCTTGCGCGAACAGGAATCGGATCCCCGTTACCGCTTCGTGAAGGGCGACATCGCCGATGCCACGCTGGTGGACCGGCTCGTGGCGGACGCCGATGCCGTGGTGCACTTCGCGGCGGAAAGCCACAACGACAATTCGCTGAAGGATCCCTCGCCGTTCTTGCGCACAAACCTGATCGGTACCTACACCCTCCTGGAAGCGGTGCGCAAGCACGGGGTGCGCTACCACCACATCTCCACGGACGAGGTCTACGGAGACCTGGAACTGGACGACCCGGCCAAGTTCACCGAACACACCCCGTACAATCCCTCCAGCCCGTATTCGAGCACCAAGGCCGGATCGGACCTCCTCGTGCGCGCCTGGGTGCGCTCCTTCGGGGTGAAGGCCACCATCTCCAACTGCTCCAACAACTACGGGCCCTACCAGCACGTGGAAAAGTTCATCCCCCGCCAGATCACCAACCTGGTGGATGGAAGTCGTCCCAAGCTCTACGGGAAGGGCGAAAACGTGCGGGACTGGATCCATGTGGAGGACCACAACCGCGCCGTCCTGCTCATCCTGGAAAAAGGAACGATCGGCGAAACCTACCTGATCGGGGCCGACGGGGAGAAGAACAACAAGGATGTGATCGAGCTCATCCTGGAATTGATGGGTCGCGATCCGAAGGACTACGAGCACGTTTCCGACCGCCCGGGACACGACCTTCGCTACGCCATCGACTCGACTCGCCTGCGAACGGAGCTGGGGTGGACGCCGCGCTACACCAGTTTCCGCGATGGACTCCGGGCCACGGTGGAGTGGTACCAGGCGAACGAAGCCTGGTGGCGCGAAACCAAGGCGGCAACCGAGAGCAGATACGCCCAATTGGGTCGGTAAGGTCGTAGGGCTCGGCAGCGGCCTAGGCGGGGCCTGCCAGGATCGCGCGGAGTTCGGTCGAAGGTCGGCGTGGCTTTCCCTCCCGATCCATGCAGACGTGGACGGTCCAGCCCTCGGCCAGGAGTTCGCCCTCGGCGGCGCCGCGCAGGGTCCGGTAGTCGAACCGAAGGCGCAATCCGTCCACCACGGAGGGAGATACGCGAACCACAAGCTCGTCCCCGTACCGGGCCGGCGATCGGTAGTCGCAGTGGGCCTCGAGGACTGGAATGGCGAACCCCGTCGATTCCAGGACGTGGTAGGGAAGTCCGCGGGTCGCGAGCCATTCCGTGCGGGCGACCTCATAGTAGACGAAATGGTTGGCGTAGTAGACGAACCGCATCTGGTCCGTCTCGGCGTAGCGCACCTTGATCCTGCAGTCGTAGACGAATTCCGTCATTCCCGGTCCGCCCGGGAGAGCCCCAGGTCCCGAAGCTTCTGCTGCAGCGTCTGGCGGTGCATGTCCATGGCCTCCGCGGCGCGGGCAAGCACGTTCCCCTCCCGACCCATGTGGAAGAGGATGAACCTCTTTTCGAAGTCGTCGAACACCCGCTGCTTGGCTTCCCGGAAGGAAAGGTCGAGGGAAACTGGATCCAACGCGAGCAGGCCTTCCTGGCTTTCCTCCGCGGGCAGGGCAGGGGAAACAGGTGCGGGCAGCTGGATTTCCCGGGGCGAAAGGCCAAGGTGCTCGGGACCCACCGTCTCGCTCCTGGCCAGGACGCTGGCGCGCTCCACGACGTTGCGAAGTTCCCGGACATTGCCCGGCCAGGACCAGCGCGACAAGACGGATTCGGCGGAAGGGGAAAACTCGAGGCACCGCCTGCCGCCGTAGTGGTCCAGGAACCGCCTGGCCAGGAGCAGCACGTCGCCCGGTCGTTCGCGCAGCGGGGGGATCTGCACGGAAAGCACGTCGAGGCGGTAGAACAGATCCTCCCGGAACCGGCCTTCGGAAACCAACTGGCGAAGATCGCGGTGCGTGGCGGCGACCACCCGGATGTCCACCTCCACCGCGCGGTCCGAACCCAGCGGCTCCACCACGCGCTCCTCGAGCGTGCGCAGAAGCCGCACCTGGGCTTCCAGAGGCATGTCCCCGATCTCGTCGAGGAAAAGGGTTCCGCCGTTGGCTTGGCGGATGCGTCCCGGGCGGGAGCTTGTGGCACCGGTGAACGCCCCCTTCTCATGGCCGAAAAGCTCGGCCTCGACAAGGGTGGCCGGCAGGGCGCCGCAGTTCACCGCCACGAAGGGGCCCTTTCGACGGGAATGGTCGTGGACGAAACGCGCCGCCATCTCCTTGCCTGTGCCGGATTCCCCCAACAAGAGGATGCTCGAGGTTGCCGGCGCCATGTGCAGGAGGTCCGATCGCAGCCGCTTCATGGACGGCGAGTCGCCCAGGATGGCTCGGGCGGGCCGTGATCCATCGGATTCGGATCGCAGGAGCTCGTGTTCCACGCGTTCCCGGAAGATCGCTGCGGCGCGCTCCAGCACCAGGATCAGTTCGTCGGCATCGGCGGGTTTGGAGAGGTAGTCGAAGGCGCCGCACCGCATGGCCTCGACGGCGATTCGCTCGGATCCTTGGGCCGTGAAGAAGACGACCGGAGGGGCGCCCGACCGCTCCTGCAGCGCCTTCAGAGCCTCCAGCCCCGACATTCCGCCCATCTGGTGGTCCAACAGAACCACATCGAAGTCGCGCACGCCGGTCAGGGACAACATCTCCTCCCCGGATCCCGCCTCCGCGACCTCGTGCCCGGCTCCCTCCAGAAGACGTCGAGCTCCGTACCTCGCCGGGGGTTCGTCGTCGACGACCAGCATCCTGCTCAAGTCGGATCCTTTCTCCGGTGGATCCCCGGGCTTGCGGAACCTGTCATCTCAGGAATTCTCCCAGGTGAGGCGGAAAACGGTGCGCCCGGCCACCGGCAGATATTCCAGGCGACCTCCCGCGGCTTCCGCCTTGGACTTCGAAATGTAGAGTCCCAATCCGTTGCCTCCGCGGGAAGCCAAGGGTTGGAACAGGCGTGGACGGAAATCGACGGGAATTTCGGATTCGTTCGCGACCTCGAGCCACGGCCCCGGGGGGCAAAGCGAAACGGCGACCTCCGTGCCCGTCGGGGCGTGGTCGAGCGCGTTCTGGACGAGGTTGAAGAGGATGGCCTTGAGGTCGTTTTCCGAGAGGGGCATGGCGAAGGGGGCTTCGCTTCCGCGCACCGCGAGGGAAACCCCGCGATGGCGCGCTTCCACGGACAGGAGACCGGCCACCACCCGGACGGTCTCCCCCGCATCTTCGCAGGATTCGCGATCGCGGGCGAACAGCAGCATCCGGCGCACGGTGGCGTCCAGACGGTCGACTTCGCTGGCGACGATGGACAGATCCTGCCGCAAAACGGACCCCTCGGGCGCGTCGCGCAGGGCGGCCGAGGCGACGTTGCGGATGGCGGACAGGGGGTTCTTGATCTCGTGGGCCGCGGATGCCGCCATCAGACCCAGCATGGCCAGTCGTTCGCTCTCCTGGAGTCGCCGCTGCGATTCCAGGCCTTCGCGCAGCCGATGGCGGGCGTCCAGCACCCGCTCGCAGGTGGCTTGCACCGCTCCGAGCCGTTCCAGGACCGCCACGGGAAGCCGGTCGGCCTTCGGCGTGGCGCCCAGAACCAGGGTCTGCAATCCGGTCGGTGTGCGCACCGGCACCAGAACCCTTGCGGAAAGCGTCTCCCAAGCCGGAATTTCGGACCGGGAGGTCGCCTGGAACATGGCCAGGGCTCCGAACCGACCGTCCGAAGAAGGTCCTTTTCGCGAGGAGAGGACCGCCATGACTTGTTCATCCGATCCGGGCAGGATCCTCCACCGGCATTTCAGGATGGAACCGATTCCCCTTGCGGCGAACGTCAGCACGGAATCCTCGGAAAGGGTGGGCTTCCAAAGCCGGGTTTCCAGCCGCGATAGAAGGCGTGCTTCGCCGAGCATTCCCCAGTCCAGCCAGCGGGTCAAGGCGAGACCCAGCGACAACGACATGGGGCCGAGCGTTCCCAGGAAACCGAGCCCGGCCATGAACCAGGTCGCGACGCGGTCCAGTTCGGAGAGGGGGAAGGCGAACTTCGAGACCAGGTAGACGACGAAAACGGTGCCG
>CAYXXL010000096.1:0-9363 GCA_964469025.1 uncultured Fibrobacteria bacterium | reverse complement strand
GACAAGGCCATCCTGGACCACGACGAACCCGCGGAACTGGTGGAGGCCGACAAGAAGTTCCGCAAGATCGACGAGATCCCCTTCGACTTCGTGCGCCGCCGCATGTCCGTCGTGGTGGAGGACGAGACCGGCGTGCACACGCTCATCTGCAAGGGGGCGGTGGACGAGGTCCTGGGCCTGTGCACCCGGGTCCAGGCCGGGGACGAGGCCATCGAGATCCTCCCCGAGCACGACGCCAAGCGCCGGAAATTGGCGGACGACCTCAACGGCGAGGGGTTCCGCGTGATCGCCCTGGCCTACAAGCGGATGCCGGGATCCACGGACACTCCCACCTATTCGGTGAAGGACGAATCCGACCTGGTCCTCCTGGGATTCATGGCCTTCCTGGATCCGCCCAAGGACACCGCGCAGGACGCTCTGAAGCGGCTCCACGACCTCAACGTGGACGTCAAGGTGCTCACCGGCGACAACGAGATCGTCACCTCCTACATCTGCCGGAAGGTGGGGATCCCGGTGGACCACCTTCTCCTCGGGCCCGAGATCGAGGGGATGGACGACGCCCGACTCGCCGAGGCGGTGGGTTCCACCCGCGTGTTCGCTCGCCTGGCCCCTGCCCACAAGGAGAGGATCATCCGGGCGCTCCAGCAAAAGGGACACGTGGCCGGATTCCTGGGCGACGGCATCAACGACGCGCCGGCCCTGAAGGCCGCGGACGTGGGCATCTCCGTGGACGGCGCGGTGGACATCGCCAAGGAATCCTCGGACATCATCCTGCTGGAGAACAGCCTGCTGGTGCTGGAAGAGGGCGTGTTGGAAGGTCGGCGGGTGTTCGGGAACATCGTCAAGTACATCAAGATGGCCGCCAGCTCGAACTTCGGGAACATGTTCAGCGTGGTGGGCGCCAGCGCGTTCCTCCCCTTCCTCCCGATGCTGCCCATCCAGATCCTGACCACCAACCTCCTCTACGATTTTTCCCAGACCGCCATCCCCACGGACAACGTGGACCCGGAATGGACCGCCGTGCCCCGACAGTGGGACATCGGGAAGATCCTGAAATTCATCCTCGTGCTGGGGCCCATCAGCTCCATCTTCGACTACGCCACGTTCTTCGCGATGCTGTACATGTTCCATTGGCAGGGGAATCCGGTGCTGTTCCACACGGGATGGTTCGTGGAGTCCCTGTTCACCCAGACCTTGATCATCCACGTCATCCGCACCGACAAGATCCCCTTCCTGCAGAGCCGCGCCAGCTGGCCCCTGATCGTCGGATCGCTGGCCGTGATCGTGCTGGGCGTGTGGCTCACGGTCTCGCCGTTCGCCGGCTCGCTGGGGTTCGTGGCGCTTCCTCCGCGGTTCTGGCTCTTCCTGTGCGTCACCATGGTCGCCTACGCCGCCTTGGCGCAAGCGGTGAAATCGTGGTTCGTCCGAAGATTCGGCGATTGAGCGAAACTAGAGATCGGCTCCGGAGGGCAATCCGCGCTCCGAGCGGTCGTGGTCGGCTTCGTCGCGGATGATCTGTTCCAGGGCGAGCCGCTCCGTTTCGTGTTTCTGTTCCTCGTCCTGGAGCTGTTGCCGCTTCATCTCGTGCCTCTCGGGAGAATCCCGCCAGAAGTAGAACGATCCCTGGCCCCGGGCCGATTCCCTCTCGTAGTCCACCCGCCGCGTGTGCTCCCTCTCGCGGTCGACCTGGATCCTGGAGAGTCGTTCCTTCCGTTCACGGGCGCGGTGGTCGTAGTAGGAATCGGAATGCGGAACGGCAGGGGTCGCAACGAGCTGCGCGGGTCCGGCGCTGTCCCGGGCGGAGAAGGATGCCAGGGACAGGAAACCGGAGAGCAGGAGGGAGATCATGTTGTTCGCTTTCTCTTCGCGGCGGGCGACTGGGCCTCACCGCTGGAAGACAGTAAAACAAGTTCGGGGCTTCGCGTTGTGGTCGGCGCCATCCCGAGGACCGTGTGGCTTCCAGCCTTGGAGGACATCCCTTGGGGACCTTCTTCCCAAGGAGTACTCCATGAAACCGGGTTGGCCACGCCGTTTGGAGTCCGGGGGGTTCCCACCATGATCTTCTTCCGCGACGGAAAGGTGGTGGACCAGGTGGTGGGGTTGCTCCCGCCTTCGAACCTGGCGGCAAACTTCGAGGGTCTGGTCGCCAATGGGAACGGAGCAGGTGCGCCGACCTGATCGTGTCACGGGATGGTGGCGGATCCCCGACTCGTCGCCAAACTTGGCCCCGGCATCCGATCGGCACCGGTGATCGACGGGTGGGTCAGCGAGGAGTCGAAGAGGATCGCCGCCAACTTTGGATGTTCACATCCCCTGGCGGTCCAGGGCGGCACCGGAGGACCAGGACATGGGAGCTTCAAGCGCACCGAACTCGGCCAAGCCGCCGGACATCGCCAGGGCATCGATCCCCGACACGCTGGCAACCCTCCATTCGAATCCGGAAACAGGTCTCTCCGGGTCGGACGTGGATGCTCGCCGGAAGGAAGCGGGCTACAACGAAGTCGCCGAGAATCGCGGGCATCCGGCGCTCGATTTCCTCCGGAAATTCTGGGGCATCTCGGCCTGGATGCTTGAATTGATCATGGTGCTTTCCGCCGCCCTCGGGAAATACTCCGACCTCGCCGTGGTGGGCGCCTTGCTGGTCGTGAATGCCGTGGTCGGCTACGCACAGGAGCGTCGGGCCGCGGGAGTCGTCGAAGCCCTGCGAAAGCGCCTGCAGGCCAACACCCGGGTCCTGCGCGAATCCGCATGGAAGACCCTCCCCTCCCGGGAACTGGTGCCGGGAGACATCGTCCGGCTTCGTTCGGGGGACATCGTTCAGGCCGACGTGAAGCTCCTCGCGGGCAGCTTGACCGTGGACCAGTCCGCCTTGACCGGAGAGTCGAAGGACGCCGACAAGGCGACGGGCGAAGTCGTTCCCTCCGGATCCATCGTCCGGCGCGGCGAAGGCACGGGCGTCGTCTTGCTGACCGGGGCCAGGACCCTGTTCGGAAGGACCACGCTGCTCGTCCAGGAAGCCCGCCCCAAGCTCCACATCGAAGCCGTCGTGTCCAAGGTCGTGCGCTGGCTTTTCCTCGTCGTGGGGATCCTGCTCTGCGTGGTCGCCGCGCTGTCCATGGTCCGACACGTGCCCATCCTGGAGATGGCGCCCCTCCTCCTGGTCCTGCTGATGAGCGCCGTGCCCGTGGCCCTTCCCGTCATGTTCACGGTGAGCCTGGCCGTGGGATCCAAGGAACTGGCCAAGCGAGGAGTCCTGGTCACGCGTCTCAGCGCCGCGGAAGATGCAGCGACCATGGATGTGCTGTGCGTGGACAAGACGGGCACCATCACCATGAACCAACTGGCGGTGGCGGGGGTCGTCCCCCTCGACCAGGCGACGGAATCCGATGTCCTGGGCGCCGGGGCGCTCGCCTCCCGGGAATCCAACCAGGATCCGATCGACCTGGCCTTCCTCGCCGCCGCCAAGGATCGCCATGCGCTGGACATGGAACCGAAGACGACTCCGATCTCCTTCGCGCCGTTCGACGCCGCGAACCGTCGGACCGAGGCGGTGGTGGAACAGGACGGGAAGCGGTTTCGGGTGATGAAGGGCGCGGTGCGCACCATCGCGGAAGCCTGCGGCTTCCAACCTCCCGCCATCGATGCCCTGGAAGCCAAGGTCGCCGATTCCGCCGCCAAGGGATATCGGACGCTGGCCGTGGCGCGCGGCCCCGAATCCGGGCCCCTCGGCTTGTTGGGGCTGGTATCCCTGGAAGACCCGCTCCGTCCCGATGCCAAGGAGCTGGTCGCTACCCTGCGCGGCATGGGGGTTTCGGTGAAGATGCTCACCGGAGACGCGTTGGCGGTTGCCACGGAGATCGCGAAGGGGATCGGTCTTTCCGACATTCGGCGCATTGCCGACGTGAAGGCCGAAATGGCGAAGACCTCCGGGAAGACGAGGGACCCGTTCTCCGGCGCCGACGGCTTCGCAGAGGTGTTCCCGGAAGACAAGTACGTGGTCGTGAAGGGGCTGCAGGCGTCGAACCACGTGACGGGAATGACCGGCGACGGCGTCAACGACGCCCCCGCGTTGCGGCAGGCGGAAGTGGGCATCGCCGTCAGCACCGCGACGGACGTGGCCAAGGGCGCCGCGAGCGTGGTCCTCACCGAGCCCGGATTGACCAACATCGTCGCGCTGGTCGAACAGGGTCGTACCATCTACCAACGGATCCTGACCTGGATCGTCAACAAGATCAGCCGCACGATCCTGAAGGCGACGTTCGTGGCGATCGCCTTCATGGTCACCGGAAGATTCGTCGTCTCCGCGTTCGCGATGCTGCTGCTGGTCTTCATGACGGATTTCGCCAAGATCGCCCTGGCCACCGACCACGTCCGACCTTCCCGCAAACCGGAGACGTGGAACATCGGAGGCTTCGTCCTGGTGTCGGCCGTGCTCGGCGTCGCCATGGTGGCGGAGACCCTGGCCTTCCTGTGGTTCTGCTGGTTTCGGTTCGGACTCGCCGCGGACTCCGACGCGCTCTCCACCTTCAGCTTCCTCCTGCTTCTCTACTTCGCCGCCTTTTCCGTGGTGTCGGCCCGGGAACGCCGTTGGTTCTGGGCCACGATGCCCAGCCGCACCTTGACGGCAGCTCTGGCCGCGGATGCGCTCACTGGAACCATCCTGACCTTCGTGGGCCTGCCCGGACTCGTCCACTTGCCCTTGTGGCAGACCCTCTCGATCTTCGCTTGCGCCGTGGTCGCCTGCCTGGTGGTGAACGACGCGTTGAAGGTCCTCATGATCCGGTGGTGGCTGCCCGATGCCGTCGCGGATTGAGGTGGATCTTCCGGCGGGCTTCCACGCCCGGTTGCACGGCACCCTGCGCGACACCTGGGAGCTCAAGCACGGGAAGACCGTGTAACTTCCACGCCTTGGAAAGCGTCACTGCCGGGACACGACCTCCAAGGAGTGCTCCATGAAACCGATCGCCGTTTCCGAATCCCGGTTCCCGCAGGAAGTCCTGCTCTCCGACGAGCCAGTCGCGGTGGATTTCTTCGCCGAATGGTGCGGTCCATGCAAGTCGCTGGCCCCCATGCTGGAGAAGCTCTCCGACCAATACGCGGGCAAAGTGAAGGTGGTCAAGGTGGACATCGACCAGGAGCCGGGGCTGGCCGCGCGATTTGGAGTTCGAGGAGTTCCCACCATGATCTTCTTCCGCGAGGGAAAGGTGGTGGACCAAGTGGTGGGATTGCTCCCGCCATCGAACCTCGCCGCCAAGTTCGAGGGGCTTGTCGCCAACGCCGATGCCGCCAGTCCGCGGCACTGAACACATCCTCCAAGCGGGAAGCCGACACCGATCCGCACGACAACACGGATTCCCGCCCGACCTTCCGCCCCCAAGGACCTACAGCGCGGCCAAGCCCTCTTCCAGCGCGCCGATGATGTCGTCGATGTGCTCGATGCCCACGGAAAGGCGCACCAGGTCCGTGGTGAGGCCACCGGCCAACTGTTCCGCCTCGGAGAGCTGGGAGTGGGAGGTGCTGGAGGGGTGCAACACAAGGCTCTTGGCGTCGCCCACGTTGGCCAACAGCGAGAAGAGCGGGAGCTTGTCGATGAACTTCACCGCCGCGTCGTAGCCTCCCTTGGGCCCAAAGACCACCACTCCGCCGAAGCCTTTGGTCAAGTACTTGGACGCGACCTTGTGGGTGGGATCGTCCGCCAGTCCGGGGTAGCGGACCCAGGCGACCTTGGGGTGCTTCTTCAGGAATTCGGCGACCTTCAGCGAGTTCTCGCTGTGGCGCACGATGCGCAGCGCCAACGTCTCCAGCCCCTGGAGGAAGAGCCAGGAATTGTCCGGAGAGATGGCCGCGCCCAGGTTGCGCAGCGGCACCGTGCGCACGCGCAGCGCGAAGGCGATGGGCGCGAGCGGCGCAGGCAGGTCGATGGCCCAGCGCAGGCCGTGGTAGTTGGAGTCCGGCTCGGTGAGGAGAGGGTGCTTGCCGCCCTTCCAGTCGAACTTGCCGGAGTCGGTGATGATGCCGCCGATGCCCGTTCCGTGTCCCCCGATCCACTTGGTGAGCGAATTCACCACGATGTCGGCGCCGTGGTCGATGGCGCGCAGGAGGTACGGGGTGGTGAAGGTCGCGTCCACGATCAGCGGGATCCCGTTGGCGTGCGCGATGTCGGCGATGGCCTGGAGGTCCGCGATATCCAGCACCGGGTTCCCGATGGTCTCGATGTACAGGGCCTTGGTCTTGGGGGTGATGGCCTTGCGGAAATTCTCGGGATCCTTGGGGTCCACGAAGGTGGTCTTGATGCCGAAGCCGGGCAGGATGGCCTCGAACTGGGTGTAGGTGCCGCCGTAGAGGTTGTTCGCGGAGACGATCTCGTCGCCCTGCTTGGCCAGGGTGATGATCGCGTAGAAGATGGCGGATGTTCCGGAAGCCACCGCGACGGAAGCCGCTCCGCCTTCCAGCTGAGTGATGCGCTCTTCCAGGATGGCCGTGGTGGGGTTGGTGAGCCGGGTGTAGATGTTCCCCAGTTCCTTGAGGGCGAACAGGTTCGCGCCGTGCTCCGCGTTCTTGAACACGAAGGAGCTGGTGCGGTAGATGGGGACTCCGCGGGACAGGGTGGCGGAATCCGGTTGTTCCTGGCCGGCGTGGAGGGCGAGGGTCTCGAAGTGGTA
This sequence comes from uncultured Fibrobacteria bacterium, assembly GCA_964469025.1. GTDB lineage: Bacteria > Fibrobacterota > Fibrobacteria > UBA5070 > UBA5070 > UBA5070. Next base: position 2,701 of record CAYXXL010000096.1, on the reverse strand, counting down.
GGGCTTGGTCATTGGTGGTCTCCTGGATGCTGGGTCTGGGAAAAGGAGTCGGAATGTCGCGGCGAAGGGGGGGAGTGGGCGAAGCGAACGGAAAAATGGTCTCGGATGCGCCCAGAGCAGGTGCGCCTGGAGCGAGGTGCGCCTAGAGCACCGCGCCCGCGACGGCGGTCTCGATTCCCGCGAAGGCACCCTCGAAGAGGGGGCCGGTGAGGTAGCGTTCACCGGCGTCGGGCAGGATCACGACGATGGTCTTCCCTGCGTTCTCCGGTTCGGCGGCGAGCCTTGCGGCGACCAGGGCCGCGGCACCGCTGGAGATGCCGGAAAGGATCCCCTCCTCGGCGGTGAGGCGCCGGGAGAACTCGATGGACTCCGCCGAGCTGACGAGCTCCACGCGGTCGATCACCGACACGTCTAGGGTCTTGGGGATGAACCCGGCGCCGATCCCCTGGATCTTGTGGGGGCCCGGCTTGATCTCCTGGCCCGCCAGGAACTGGGTGATGACCGGGCTTTCCGAAGGCTCCACCGCCACGGACTGGATCTGCACGCCCCGGGTGTTCTTGAAGTAGCGCGAGACGCCGGTGATGGTGCCGCCGGTCCCGACACCCGACACCAGGATGTCCAGCTTGCCGTTCAGGTCGTCCCAGATCTCCGGACCGGTGGTCTGCTCGTGCACCTGGGGATTCGCGGGGTTCTCGAACTGCTGGGGGATGAAGTACCTCGCCTTGTCCGAATCCGCGATCTCCTGGGCCTTGGCCACCGCGCCCTTCATGCCCTTGGAGCCTTCCGTGAGGATGATGCGCGCACCCAGGGCCTTGAGGACCTTGCGGCGCTCCAGGCTCATGGTCTCGGGCATCACGATGGTGATGGGGTAGCCGCGCGAGGCGGCCACGAAGGCCAAGGCGATGCCGGTGTTCCCGGAGGTGGGTTCGACGATCTCCACCCCCGGCTTGAGCAGGCCCTTCTTCTCCGCGTCCCAGATCATGTTGGCCCCGATCCGGCACTTGACGGAATAGGCCGGGTTGCGGCCTTCGATCTTGGCGTAGACCTTCGCGCCGTTGGGAGCCACCACGCGGCTCAGCCGGACGAGCGGGGTGTGGCCGATGGAAAGGCTGTTGTCTTCGAACTTGGACATGGGGGACCTCCGAGGCGCTCTGGGTTTACGGGATGATGGGAATGGTGGTCAGGGCTTGTAGATCTGGTCGAACACCCCACCGTCGGCGAAGTGGGTGGCCTGGGCCTTCTGCCAGCCGCCGAAGACCTCGTCCACGGTGAAGAGGGTCAGTTTGGGAAAGTTGATGGCGTATTCCTGACCGATCTTCTGGTCGCGGGGGCGGTAGTAGTCCTTGGCGATGATTTCCTGCGCTTGGGGAGTGTAGAGGAATTCCAGGTAGGCCCTGGCCACCGCTGCGTTGCCCTTGCGAGCCGCGATCTTGTCCACCACGGCAACGGGGGGCTCGGCCAGGATGCTCACGGGAGGAACCACGATGTCCACCTTGTCCGGACCCAGCTCCTTCTTGGCCAGGAAGGCCTCGCTCTCCCAGGCGAGCAGGACGTCGCCGACCCCGCGCTGCACGAAGGTGGTGGTGGCGCCGCGTGCGCCGGCGTCGAGCACGGGAACGTGGGAATACAGGTCCTTCACGAATGCCTTGGCGGTGGCATCGCTCCCGCCGGGTTGGCGCAGGGCCCATCCCCAGGCGGCCAGGTAGTTCCAGCGGGCGCCGCCGGAGGTCTTGGGATTGGGTGTCACCACCGCGATCCCGGGCCGGACCAGATCCGACCAGTCCCGGATGTGCTTGGGATTTCCCTTGCGGACCAGGAACACGATGGTGCTGGTGTAGGGCGTGCTGTTGTCGGGAAGCTTCTTCTGCCAATCCGCGGGGAGCAGATGGGACTTCTCGGAGATCGCGTCGATGTCGTAGGCCAGCGCCAGCGTGACCACATCGGCGTCCAATCCGTCGATCACCGCCCGGGCCTGCTTTCCCGAACCTCCGTGGCTCTGGCGGATGGTCACGTCGTCGCCGGTCTTCTTCTTCCAGTCCGCCGCGAAGGCCTTGTTCAGGTCCACGTACAGCTCGCGGGTGGGGTCGTAGCTGACGTTCAGCAGTTGGATGGATTTGGCGGCCGCCGCCGAGGCGAGCGCCAATCCCAGGACTGCGAAGTGGGTCGATTTCATGGATGGGTCCTCGAAGGGTTTCGGAGGTTCAGAAAGAGACGGAGGAGATCGCGAACAGCTCGTTGTCCGGCTTGGCGTCGCGCACCACCTTGACCTTGGCGCTGGGGTTCACGGACGCGCCCTCTTCGAACTGCGTGCGCTCGTATCCAAATTGCAATCTCGTGCCCCGTACGATGTGCCAAACGGCCACGGCTCCGTACTGGAGCGCGGACTTCGCGCTCTTGGTGGAGTCCGCGTAGGCGGCGCCGTGGAAGGCGTCGGGATCGACTTCCAGTCCAGAAACGCGGGCGGCGAGTTCCAAGGCTCCCCAGCCGTCGGGTCCGAACGGATGGCGGGGCTTCACCCCTCCCGAAGCCGAGGCGTCCTCGCCCGTGACCACCCAGGACGCGCCCACCTGCCAGGCGCTCTGTCCGAGGTTCGCGGGTCCCAGGTACGTGGTCGCCTTGGCGGTGCGGTAGACGAGCCCCTTGTTGGCGGCGCCCGTGCCGACGGAATCCGTCGTGGTGGTGGCGGCACCGCGGTAGATCC
>CAYXXL010000095.1:0-9521 GCA_964469025.1 uncultured Fibrobacteria bacterium | reverse complement strand
GCCAAACCGATGCCCGTGCCTGGAAAGTCGTTCTTGTCCAAGCGCTGGAAGGTTCCGAAAAGCTGGTCCGCGTGCCTCATGTCGAAGCCGATTCCATTGTCCCGTACGGCGACCCATTCCTGTCCGTCGAGAGTTTCCTTTTCCACATCGATTCGACCGGTTTCGGTTCTGGAGGTGTATTTCCATGCGTTGCCCAGGAGATTTTCCATCACGGATCGGAGAAGCCCCGGATCTCCCCAAACGTGGAGATCTTCCGCGATCCTCCAGGTGACCAGACGGTCTTTTTCCAATTCCTGGAACCTGGACAGGATCTCGCGGGCGATCACGCCGAGGTCCGTCCTCTGCGGAGCCAGGGGTACCTTCGCGGAACGGGAGAAGAAGAGCAGGGCGTCGATGAGATCGGACATCCTCCTGGCCGCCTGCCGGATCCGCCGCAAGACCTCGCGTCCCGCGTCATCGAACTGGTCCGAGTGGTCCTCCGCGAGAACCCGGGCAAAACCATCGATTCCCCGAAGTGGCGCCCGGAGGTCGTGTGAAACCATGTAGTTGAACGCTTCGATCTCCGAGGTTCTCTCCTCGACCCGGCGCTCCAGGTCGGAGGCCAGTTCGCGGTACCTGGTTTCGCTTTCGCGGAGCGCCTCTTGCGCCCTGGTTTGGACATCGACATCCTCCAGCATGCCGAGAAACGCCGGAATCCCTTCGTACACGATGGACTGGACGGAATGGGACACGTGGAAGGGCGTCCCGTCCATGCGACACATGTGCGTATGCAGGTTGGCCAGGCCCAGATGCCCCGGATCCATCAGCCGTTCCAGGCGGCGAATTCCATCGGAACCCCACATGCCGAGGTCCAAGGTCGTTTTCCCGACCACGTCTTCGATGGTGGATGCCCCGAGGATGTCCACGAACCGTTTGTTGGCCAGGAGGATCTCCCCGTTGGAAACGCGGGTGATGAGGCAGGCGTGCGGATTCTGATGGAATAGGATCTGGAATGTTTCCTTGCGCGCCTTGAATTCCGCGCGCACGACCTGAGACCGCAGAAGGCGTCGAAACCGAATCCACGAGTAGACGCACGCCGACATGAGGCATGCCCCCGCCAGAAGCTGCAGCGCGGTGAGGAGAGGGTCGCTCACTCTCCCACTTTACCTTCCGGATCCCCGTTGCGCTAGTGCTTGGGTACTTCCTTCCCGAATCCGGGAACCACCCGGGCGGATTCGTCCGCGTGGTAGGAACTCCGCACCATGGGTCCGGACGCGACGGATTCGAACCCTATGCCTTCCGCGAAGGTCTTCCAATCCGCGAATTCCTCCGGGGTCACCCAGCGGTCGACCGGCAGATATTCCTTCCCGGGTTGCAGGTATTGTCCAAGGGTCAGGATGCGAACGCCCACCTCGCGCAGTCGCCGCAGGCTGTCGGCGATCTCCGTTCGCCTTTCCCCGATTCCCAGCATCAGTCCGGACTTGGTCAGGGCGCCCCGATCGGCGGCCCAGGACAGCACGCGCAGGGAACGCTCGTAGCTCGCCTGCGGGCGTACCGCGCGGCTCATTCGTTCCACGGTCTCCAGATTGTGGTTGTAGATGTCCGGTCCGGCGTCGAGCACCTGAGCCAAATGCTCCCTGCGTCCCTTGAAGTCGCCAGTGAGGGTCTCCAAGGTGAGGGATGGTGAAGCCGCCTTCACTGCCCGGATGGTCTGGGCCCAGATCCCGGCCCCGCCGTCGGAAAGCTCGTCGCGGTTGACGCTGGTGATCACGCAGTGCCGAAGCCCCATCAGGGCGACGGCATCAGCCACCCGCCTGGGTTCGTCGCGATCCAGTTCGGTGGGAAGCCCCGTCGCCACCGCGCAGAATCCGCAGGCCCGGGTGCACACATTGCCCAGGATCATGAAGGTGGCTGTGCCGCGCGCCCAGCATTCGCCCATGTTGGGACATTCGGCCGACTGGCAGACCGTGTGGAGCTCGTGTCCGTCCACGATGCTCCGCACCTTGGCGAAAACCGGCCCTCCCGGGAGACGGGATCGGATCCAGGAAGGTTTGCGGCCTGCGGTTTGGGTCGTATCGTCCATTGGGAGCAATGCAAAGTACTCGACCTCGAAACTACGCGTGAGTCCAGGTGTTTGCGCGAATCCCTGGACCGGCTATATTCTCACAAGATCTTCGGAATCGAGGGTCTGCGCCGAAAGCGCACCATTCATCGCCAAAAGAAGGAGTATTCCGTGGCCAAGGCTCAGGATGCGAAGAAAGAGACCAAGAAGAAGCCGGAAAAGACCTTGAAGGAAAAGCGCATCGAGAAGCAGGCGAAGAAGTCCTCCAAAGCAGGATAGTCGCCGGGCTCCCCCAGGGGAGGGATCCGATCGATCCGGACCGGAGGGATCGTTCCTCCGGTCGCCGCGTTCCGGCCCGGCAAACCCTCCAGTCGAAATTCCCAAGCGACCAGGGCGATCGAGAAGGTCGTCGGCTGGCACGCCCTCGCCCCTCCCGAGATTCGGGCCCATTGCCAAAGGGATGAAGTGTCCAAAGCCGCTCCGAACGATCCATCGGGCAAAAATCGCGCGATTGCGGTCCACACGGATCGTCAAATTTCCGATACCCGTTATTGATGCACCGGAATTTCCCTAATTTGGGTACTGTGAACATCGCCTTCCGCTCCGCCTTGATTCTTCCTGGACTTCTCGCCGCCGCCCCTCTGGTGCCGACATCGTTCGGGGTGGCGGATCCCAACGGGATCCTTTCCTTGCAGTCGAACCCCGCCGGGTTGGCCCGAATGGGTACGACCGAGCTCGGGCTCGAGTCCGGTGGCGGCCAGATCCAGAGCCAGGACGCGATCGAGGGGGGATGGCGGGGACTTGGTGTCGGATGGGACCGGTTTCCAGGCCAGGTGGATCCTTCCGTGCGCGAAACGGATCTTCGACTGGGATACGGCTTGGATTTGGGCAAGAGCCTGTACGCGGGTCTCGCCGGGGTGCGCCACGAGATCGACGGCACGTCCACTGGATGGAGCGCGGACCTTGGATTGCTCTGGCAGCCTTCCGAGTACCTGTCGGTTGGATGGCTGATGCCCAACCTGCAGGGCGAGGATGCAACCCGATCCACCGGGAGCGCATTGGGATTTTCCATCCGGCCCACATCCACGCTGGATCTGCAGGTGGGCATGGAGGCGTGGCTCGAAGGCGCCGCTTGGATCCGTCCTTCCTGGGACAATCCCACCTGGGAGGCCACCGCTCGCATCCGGCCCCTTCCCTGGCTTGCGCTCGACGGTCGGGTGGATCCCGAGCATCCCGGCAGGTGGGGGTTTGGTGTGTCCGCGCAGGCCACTCCCGATCTGAGCTTTTTCTCCCGCTCCGCCCCTGCCCCTGGTGGAACGCAATTCCAGACCTTCGGTGTCCATTGGATCCGGCAGACACGCCCTTCCATCGGCGTCCTGTCGCCGGTCCTTGTCTACCATCTCCCAGGCTCCCTGAAGGAATCCCTCGATTGGGGATGCGTCGGCGGAATGGGGAAGCTGCGAGACGATTTCCGACAGATCGAAGGTCTGGAGGGGCTTTCGACGGTGGTCCTGGACCTGGGATCGACCCGTCTCTCCCCTTCCGCCGCGGGCGAACTGCGGCAGCAGGTCTTGGATCTGCGCGCGCATGGGATCCAGGTCTACGCCTGGTCCCACGATCTGGACATGGGAAGCATCTATGTCCTTTCCGCCTCCGATCGCGCCGCCATCGATCCCGATGGAACCGTCCGGGCCCACGGCTTGGCCTTGGATCAGCTCTATTTCGGCAAGATATTGCGCCGCCACGGAGTGGAAGTCCAAGTGGTGAAGACCGGTCCGTGGAAGTCCGCGATGGAACCCTTCGAATCCAGTCGCATGTCCGATGCCGCCCGGGAGGACGCCCAAAGGCTCCTCATGGATCTGGATTCCAGCATCCTGGCGGGCGTGGTGGCGGGTCGGCGTGTCGATCCGACGGCGCTGGTGGCCTACGTGGACACGGGTTCCCTGCTGCCTCGATCCGCGGTTTCGGAACATCTGGTGGATACCCTCCTGGAGGAGTCGGATCTCGGGAAGTGGGGCGGAGCGCCTCGTCGCGGGGCGTTGTCCATGCCGCTGGCCGGGGCGCAGCGGGAGACTTGGGGAGACGGGAAGAGGGTGGAAATCGTGTTGCTGGAGGGACAGATCGTCGATGGCGAGGGCGAAACCGGGATGGTTCCCTGGGCGAAGGGCCTCGCTGCGGATCGCGCGGCGGAGCAGTTGGACCGGCTCCGCGCGGACCCCTCCGTGGGTGCCGTGGTGCTCCGGGTCAATTCTCCGGGCGGCTCGGTCGCGGGCTCCGAGCGCTTGCGCAGGGCCGTGGAGAGGCTCTCGGCGACAAAGGCGGTGGCGGCCAGTTTCGGTGCGGCGGCGGCATCGGGGGCCTACCTCATGTCCCTCCCCGCGGGTCGCATCTTCGCCGAGCCGCTGGGCGTCGTGGGTTCCATCGGAGCCTTCGCGGCGAAGGCCTCGGTGGAGGGGTTGATGGATTCGCTCGGCGTCGGCGTGGAAAGGGTGAAGACGGCGCCTCACGCGGGTGCCATGAGTCCCTTCACGAGCCTGGACTCCCTGGAAGTGGCCCGTTTGACGGAATTCGTCAGCGATGCCCATCTTGAATTCGCGACCCAGGTGAGGCGTTGGCGCAAGCTCGATTCTGCGGCCTTCGACCGGGTGGACGGGGGGAAGGTCTTCTCCGGCAGCCGGTCGGTGGACCTGGGATTGGCGGATGCCGCCGGCGGTCTGGACGATGCCGTGCGCTGGGTCCGCCAGCGGGCGAAGCTTTCCCCGAACGCGGAGGTCCGATGGATCCAACCCGGTCCGGCGGGCTTCGAAGCCGCGCTGGGTCGGGCCTCCCTGGTCGCGTCCCGGGCGATGGAATCCGGGAATCCCGTCGAGCGGTTGCAGGAGATCCTCCCCGCTTCCGGAGTAGGCGTGTGGGCGCAGGCTCCCTGGGATCCGCGCTGGGAATGATCCCATCTCCCTCTCCGGCGCCGGGTCGTCGGCGCAGGATCGTCGTCCTTCTCCTGGCGGCGGCGCCATTCCTTTCCGGCTGCCTGTGGCTGAACACCCTCTTCAACGCACGCAAGGCCTGGGAACTGGCCGAGATCTCGCGCGACCGCCGTTTCCGGAAGAATCCGTTGGACACCGTCCAGATCTCCGCGGAGGAGAACGGACTCTACCTTCGCGCCATCGCCAAGGGATCCAAGGTCCTCGAGCTTTGGCCACAGGACAGTTCCTGGCATCCCGAAGCCCTCATCGTCATCGCTCGCAGCCAGCAGCGGCTGTCGGATTTCGACATGGCCCTGAGGACCTATTCCGACATCGTGGATCACTATCCCGCAAGTCCGCGGTACATGCCCGCGGTCCAAGGGGAGGTGGAGTGCTTCCTGGCCCTGGGCCGCTACGCCGAGGCCGCGGACTGGATGAAGCGGTTGGACAGCCTGCGCATCGACGGAGGTCCGGCGGGGCTGGCGTGGCTGCGCGCGCAACTGGACCTCGGTCGGCTGGACACGGCGGGTGCCCGACGGGAATTGGCCAGGATACTTTCCGACGGCAAGGCACCCGCGGACCGCAAGGCCCAGGCCGCATGGTTGGCTGGGAACCTGGCATGGGCGCAACAGGATTGGGCGGACGCTCGCGGGAACTTCCTGCGTCCCGAGATCCTCCATCTCCCCTATCTGGAGCGCTTCAGGAGCCGTCTTCAGGCATGCCTCGCCTTGGACAAGGAGGGATCCGGCAAGGATGCCGTGCGCGAACTGCGAGAGCTTCCCGGCAAGGGATTCCAGCGATCGGAATCGGAAATCACCTTGGAGCTCGGGCGTCTCGAACTTTCCCGCGGATGGTACACGGACGGCCTCAAGGACCTTGGTCGGATGGAGACGATGCTCGATCCTCCGGAAACGGTCGCCGAAGGTCTGGTGCTTCTGGGCGACGACGCGCGACTGCGCCGCATCGACGTCCGCGAAGCGTTGCGCGTCTACCTGATCGGTGCGCGTGTCGGCGCGTCCACGTACTGGGGAATCCGCGCCAAATCCCTCGCCGACGCCCTTGGGGATCTGGCCAGGCTTCGGGAACGCCGGATCGCGGATTCCACGCGTGCGGACTGGAACTTCGATCTGGCCGAACTCTACCTCCTGCGCCTGGACAGCCGGGACAGCGCCGTCGTGGCCTATCGCCGAATCTTGGCCGACACGTCGGCCAAGCTCCTGCAACGCGCCCGCGCCGACTACGCGCTGGCTTGGATCGCCGACGATGCGAAACGGGATTCCACCGCTCCCCGGCGCGACCTTGGGTCGAGTTCGGATTCGAGGGGTGAAAATCCATGGCTGGCCGTGGCCAGGGAGTTTCCGGGCACCGAATACGCCAAGGTGGCCCAGCGCAACGCCGGTGTGCCGGTGACCACCGTGACGGCGGAGGATTCCGCCGAGGCCCTGTACCGGCGCGGCGAAATCCTGTGGATGGACCAGTCCGACGTGCCCGACGCCATCGCCGGGTTCAAGGAGCTCTCGAAGCGGCGGGGAACCATCGCGGGTCGACGCGCCCTTTGGGCGGTGGCCTGGCTCTACGACAACATCGTGCACGACAGCTCCAAGGCCGCGCCAGCCTACCGTCTCGTCGTGGACAGCCTGCCCGGTACGGTCTGGGCCCTGAAGGCCGAGGCCATCCTCCTGGGGCAGCCGCACGACTTCCTGGGCGGCGCGGTTCCGGCCCACGTCTACGAGGACGATTTCGTGGAAGGCGTGGAGAAGATCGACACCACCCGCTACCGGCTTGGGCCGCGAAAGCCGAAGTCGGGAGGATTCCTTCCCCCCGACGTGCCGGAGCCGATCCCACCGAAGCCGGAAGACCAATTCCTGACACCGGACGACTTCTACTGATGGAGCGGGGCTTGGACCTGCGGACCGTCCTGTGGTGGAGCTGGCCCCTTCTCCTGTGCTCCTGCGCCGCGAATTTTCCCATCCGCCCGGGATACGACCGGGCGACGGGAACCTGGAGAACCCCGCGCTCGGGGGGGGTGTTGGACACCTCCGGTAGGGAGCCGGTCGGGACACTGCTTCGGGGACAGGCGAGCTTCTACGGAGCGGAGCTTTCCGGACACCCCACGTCCAGCGGCGAGATCTTCGATCCTTCCGACCACACCTGTGCGCACCGGACCCTGCCCTTCGGCACGCGGCTGAAGGTGACCTACCCCAAGAAGGGAACCTCGACCGAGGTCCGGGTGAACGACCGGGGACCGCATGTTCCGGATCGGATCCTGGATCTTTCCCGCGCCGCCGCGGACGATCTGGGTCTGACGGTCGATGGTGTGGGGACGGTGCAGGCCGAGGTCCTGCCCTGAAGGAAGCGCATCCCCTCGACGGAGTGCCGGGGATGACCCCCCGGCGTCGCAAGGCCCTTTCGGAATCGGGGCTCGGGACCCCACGTTCGCTGGTGGAGCACCTTCCGCGGCGCTACATCGACCGCACCGTGGTGCGAAGCATCTCCGAGATCCGGGATGGGGAAGAGGTCCTCCTGGACGTGCATCTCGCCTCCGTGCGCCTCGTGCACGGGCGTCGCGAGCGCCTGACGGCCACCGCCCGCGACGCCACGGGCAGCATCGAACTCCTGTGGTTCGGGGGCGCCCGTTGGATCGCCAAGCGCCTGGAATCGGGGATGCGGATCCTGGTGTCGGGAACCGTCACGCGTTTCCGGACGCTGCAGATCGTGCATCCGGAGTTCGAAGCCCTTGCCCAGGGCGAAGAGGCCAAAGGGTCGGTGATTCCGGTTTACCGGCTGACCCAGGCCCTGCGCGAGGCGAAAGTCGACCACAGGGCGATGCAGCAGCTGGCGTTGGCCTCCCTTGCCCGGGCCGACATCGACGAGATCCTTCCCGCCTGCCTGCGTTCGGGCAGCTCCCTTCCGCGCCGGGAACGGATCCTGCGCATCCATCGGCCCGAGAACCTTGCCCAATCCCAGGCATTGCTTCTCCACGAGCAGGCCGCCCAGTGGTTCCCGGTGCTGGTCCGGCTCCGCAAGCGGAGGCGGGATCTCTCCGGACGCGGTCGACGGTTCCCGTCCTCCGCCCGACTGCGCCCTGCGGTCGAATCGGAGCTGCCCTTCCGGTTGCACGAGAGCCAGGCGGAGGCCGTGGATGTCCTGGAGGACAGATTTTCGGGCGGCGACCAGGCCCACGTCCTGCTGCAGGGCGACGTCGGATCGGGCAAGACCCTGGTCTGCCTTCTTGCGGCCTGCCCCGTTCTGGAGGGGGGCGCCCAGGTGGCCGTGCTTGCGCCCACCGAGGTGCTGGCCCGACAGCATCTGTCCACGTTCCGCCGGTGGCTCGCTCCCCTGGACGTTCCCGTCCTCTACTTCGCCGCCGCGCAATCCCGGGAGGAGCGGACCCAGGCCCTGGCCCGGCTTGCGCACGGCCGGGCCGCGGTGGCGGTTGGCACGCACGCGCTGCTCTCCGACGAGGTCGTCTTCCGCGACCTCGCCCTCGTGGTCTTCGACGAGCAGCACCGGTTCGGAGTCTCGCAAAGACAGAAATTGGTTTCCAAGGGAGACTTTCCCCACGTTGTCGCGGCCAGCGCCACGCCCATCCCCCGGACCCTCCTTCTGGGGGCCCACGGCGACATGGAGGTGCTGGAGGTGCGAGGCCGTCCCGGCAACAGGCTGCCGGTGCGTTGCCGGGTGGTGTCGCCGGAAAGGCAACCCGGCATGCTCTCCTGGATCCGCGGGGAGCTGGCTGGCGGACAGAAGCTGTTCTGGGTGGTCCCGCGGGTGGACGAAAGCGAAGAAGGGGCCTCGGTGGCCAGCGCCGCCGAACGCCTGCGACCATTCCTGGGGGAGGAAAACGTGGGCGTCCTGCACGGCCGCATGGATGGACCCCAGCAGGTGGCGGCCATCGAGGCCCTGCGCGACGGATCCATCCGAGCCCTGGTATGCACCACGGTGGTGGAGGTCGGGGTCGACATTCCCGACTGCGACCTGATGGTCATCGAACATCCCGAGTTCTTCGGACTGGCGCAACTCCACCAACTGAGGGGGCGTGTGGGGCGCGGCGGTGGCCAGGGCTGGTGCTTCCTCCTCCCCGCGGACGAGGACAAGGTGGAAAGGCTCAAGCGATTCGCCGCCACGGAGGACGGCTTCGAGATCGCCGACATCGATCTGGAGGAGCGCGGAGCCGGGGATCTGGAGGGATCGGTGCAATCGGGGGGAGGACTCGGACGCGCGGGTCTGCTGCAGGAGCACATCGGACTCCTGGAGCGCTGGCGGGAGGGGGTCGACCGGATTCTATCGGGAAGTCTCCCGCTGGACGATGAGGAGAGGAAACGCGTGGAAATGTGGCTTTCCGACGAGAAGCTCGGCGATGCACTGACAGGCTGAGGGCGTGCGCATGCGTTCCCTGTACCTTGCCTTCCCAATCCTTATGAACCTTTGAAAGAGGAGTTCCAGAATGGACAAGGCAACGGCCCTGGACGAAACCCAGATCGCGAGTCTGCTCTCGGAAATGCCCCACTGGAGCG
>CAYXXL010000094.1:0-9570 GCA_964469025.1 uncultured Fibrobacteria bacterium | reverse complement strand
ACTCGTGGGCTTCCACGATCTCCCTGCGGGCCTTCTCCTCCAGCGCCTCGAGATCCTTCTCGGCGGTCCCTTCTGACAGGATCCGTCCCCGCATGATCTCTATGGGATCGTGCTTGCGGTATTCCTCCACCTCGTCCTTGGTCCGGTACGCCCCCGGGTCGGACATCGAATGGCCGCGGTAGCGGTAGGTCATCAGTTCCAGGATGGCCGGCAGGTTCTCGCGACGGGCCCTCTCGGCGACCTTCCAGGCGATTTCGCGCACCGCGTCGAAATCCTGGGCCTGGGCGCGCACGCCCAGCATCCCGTAGCCCGCGGCCCTCTTGTAGAGCTCCACCGGCGCCGCGTGGCGCTCGACCGAGGTGCCCATGGAGTACATGTTGTTCTCGATCACGTAGACGACGGGAATCTTCCAGAGCTGGGCCAGGTTCAGCGCCTCGTGGAAGCCGCCCTGGTTCACCGCGCCGTCTCCCATGTAGCAGAAGCAGACCTTCTTCTCGCCCAGGTACTTGGTCGCGAAGGCGAGCCCCAGGCCCAGCGGGGACTGCGCGCCCACGATGCCGTGCCCCCCCCACATCTGCCGATCCACGTTGAAGAAGTGCATGGATCCGCCTTTGCCCTTGACGATCCCGGTGGCCCTGCCGTAGAGTTCCGCGAACCCGGGGCCGGGTTTGATCCCGCGCATGAGGCCGTGGGCGTGGTCGCGGTAGGCGGTGACAACGGGATCCGAATCCTCGATTCCGGCAAGGGTCCCGGCCGCCACGGCCTCCTGACCGTTGTAGAGATGACAGAATCCGCCAATGAGCCCCGTCTGGTAGCTCTGGTAGGCGCGTTCCTCGAACTTGCGCGTCAGGTACATCAACCGGTACCACTCCAACCGGCCCGACCGGGGAAGTTCCGGAACCGGGCCGTAGTCGGGCAACGGCTCGGTGGAAGTGGTCGCTTCGGCACCGGTCGGAAGAGGCGTCTTCTTGGTCGTGGCCATGGGTTGCTTTGGTCTCCTAGAATGAGATTCGATTGCAATATAGTAGAATTCATCCTCGGGCTGCCAACACCGAAAGCGCCAGGAAAGGCCTGTTCAAGGGCTCCGAAGCGGATTTCCGGATAGCGATATCGGGACGTTAGGACGTTTCTTGTCCCAACCGGAGACCCTCCAGCCTCGCCTCCAGATCCGACGGGGTTCCTTCGTTTGGAATGGAAACATCTGCGACGGAAAGGAGCAGGTCCTGGTCCTGGGCAACCATGCGCCGTCGCGCCAGTTCGAGGGTCATGCCCGGTCGACCGGCGAGCCGATCCAGCCGGATCGGATCCGAGCAGCGGATCCCGACGATGCGATCCAACGAAGAGGCCATCTCCGGCCAGCGGTGCAAAAGCGCCATCTCGAGGACCACCCCCGACGCGGATCCTCGCGCGAGCTCCACCGCCTGTCGGATCCGGGCGCGGGCGCGGGGGTGGACCATTGCGTCCAGGTCGGCGAGGGCACCCGGATCCGAGAAGACGACCGCACCGAGCGCGGACCGGTCCACGGATCCGTCCGCGCGGAGGATGCCGGACCCGAACCTCCGCGCCAGATCGCCCACCAGTTCGGAGCCGGGCGCGTAGAGCGCGTGGGCTTCCTCGTCGGCGTCGACCACCGTCCAGCCCCGGGACGCGAACCACCTCGCCGCCGTGCTCTTCCCGGAGGCGATGGCTCCGACGATCCCGATCGCGGCGGTCATCGCGGCTCTTCCTTGCGGAAGACCAGATGGATCCGCTCGGAACGCGACGTGGATTCCTCCAGATCGTCGTCCCAGGCTCCGACGCGCGCGAATCCCGCGCGGCTCGCGGCCTGGTCGTATTCGGAAAGGGACCAGATCCTCTGGCGGTGCTCCTCGCGCCGCAACCGGTAGGTCCCGTCCCGGGTCGGCTCGAAGAAGTGGAACCCGTTGAATTGGATCCGCGCGAACGGCTCGTACCAGGAATGCCTCACCACGTGGACGCCGTCCAGCTCCTCGTGGCTGGTGGCGTCCAGGAAGTGCCGACGCGAATTCGTGGCGGTGGTGACGTCGGCGAGGAGCGTCCCCCCGGGCACCAGGACCCGCGAGGCCTCGGAAAAGAACGCGCGCAGGTCGGGCAAGGTCAGGCAATAATTGACGGCATCGTAGAGGCACAGCGAAGCATCGAAGGACCCGTCGCGGAAAGGCAGCCCGCGGAAGTCGGCGGCAACCCGGCTCCCGATCCGGTCCTTTCCCCGCTCGAGCATCTCGGGCGAAAGGTCCGAGGCGACAATCCGCCGTTTCCCGCGCGAGAGATGCGGGGCCAGGCGGCAGGTGCCGGCCCCGGTTTCCAGGATGCGCGACGGGCTCGCGCCGTGCCGCTTCCAGATCCTTTCCACCAGCCGTGCCCACCCCGCGTGGTCCACGTGCTCCATCACCGCGTCATACCGGGCGGCCAGGGCCTGGTACGGACGCTCCATCAGGAACCGATGCGGCGCGCCAGCTCCTGCGGCGTCAGCCTGACGTCGACGGGGACCTGCTCCCTCCAGTGGCCCAGCCACGTGGACAATTTCCGGTTGGACAGCGTCTGCGCCGCGAGCTGCGACAGCCTGCTCCAGTCCTCGTCCGGCGTGAGCTTGCGGGACTCCAGGCGCTCCTCCACGCGGATCACCAGGAATCCGTCGGCGGTGGTCACCGGGGTTCCGGTCTTGCCGGTGGGGATGCTCGAGATCAGGTCCTTGAACTGGCCCTGCAGTTCGTTTTCCGGATACCAGCCCAGCGTGCCCCCGAACGAGGCCGAGGCCTTCTCCGCGCTGTACTGGCGCGCCAATGCGGCGAAATCCCCGCCGGCTTCCGCGACCCTGCGCAGCGAATCGGCGAGTTCCTTGGCCCGAGCCGTGTCGGTGGCGTCGGGGATCAGGCTGAACAGGATGTGTCGGGTGTGGAACTCCTGGTCGCGGCGCCCCACGAGCTCGATCACGTGCCAACCGAATCGGGACCGGACCGGCGACTGGGTGTAGCGCCCCACCTCCAGGGCCAGTGCGGCCCTCTCGTAGACGGGATCCAGCTCGCCTCGGCGCGTGAACCCGATGTCCCCTCCGCTGTCCTTGGAGCCTGGATCCTGGGAAAGTTCCCTGGCCAGCGTCGCGAAATCGGCCCCTTTGCGCAACCGTTCGATGGCGTCCAGCGCCTTGTGGTAGGCCACGCTGTCCCGTCCGGGGTCGGTGGTGATCTTGACCACGATCTGGGCGAGCTTCACCTGGTCGGGGAGCATGGGCATGGAGTCCTTGTACTCGTCGTAGAAGGAGAGAACCTCCTCGCGCACGGGATCGACCTTCCCGACGTACTTGTCGCGCAGCTTCTCCTTGAGCCCTTCTTCCTTGATCTCGCGGGCGAGGCGCAGACGGTACTGTCCCAGGGTGAGGCCTCCCTTCTGCTTCAGCATCTGCACGAGGGCGTCCATCCCGCCCGCCCTCTGGGTCATCTCCGAAAGCCGCTGCTCCACGCGCGAGTTGATTTCCGATTCCGGAACGTCCAAGGTCTCGGCCTTGGCGCGGATCAGCAGGATCTTGTCGTCGATCAACTGGTCCAGCACGCGCTTCGCCCGGTCCGGGGGAGCCAGCTTTCCGAGCCCGGGGTTGGCCTGGACTTGGTAGTGCAACGCCTCGGAAACGTCCGAAACCAGGATCGGCTGGTCGCCCACCAGGGCGGCGATGCCGTCGGAGGGAGGCAGTGGCGAGGACAGGAGCGAAGTCAGGAGCAAGGGGAGGATCATGGTCACTTCTTGGGTGCGGCGCTGTCGGTTCCCGGCAAGGCCTTGGAGACGATTTCCGTGCCGGATTGGCGTGCGAGTTGGGCCACCACCTCGTCGAGCCTACGCTTGCGCTCGAATTCGGTGAGGCGCAGGCGGATCAGGTCGACGACGTCGGGGAAGGGACGGACGGTGCCGGCCTGGACCCTGGAAACCACGAGGAACAGGGCCCATCCGTCGGAGACCTGGACGGGAGGGGAGATCATTCCTTCCTGGAGGGCGAAGAGGACTTCGGCCACGTTGGGAGGAAGCTCCGAGCGGCGCCAGAAGCGCTGCGCTTCCAGCGCCGAGGAAGGATCGGGATCCAGTCGCTGGACTTCGCTCGCGAACCCCACGGGAGTCAAGGCCTGGCGCATCGCCGCGGCCGTCGCCTGGTCGGGAAGGCGCAGGCGGCGGAAGGCCACCTCGGGCTCCTGGCGCAGGAATTCCTGCTGGTTGTCGTCGTAGTACTTGCGCAGCGCCGCCTCCGGCATCTCGGGGACGGTGTCCAGGATCCTGTCGACAAGGGCCTGGGCCAGGATGTCCTCGGTCCTCTCGTGGATCTGGCGCCGGACTTCGAGGTTGTCGTCGAGTCCCAGGCGCAACGCTTCCCGGGCCAGCAACCGGTTGCGGATCCAACGTCGGGCCATGTCCAGGTACACATCGCGACCCGCGTGACTGGACAATTCCGGCGGAACCATCGCCAAAAGCTGCTCCCGCGTCAGGGTTTCCTTCCCCACGCGTGCCACCACCGTGCCTTCGCTTCGCGTGCAGGAACTGATCGCGCCCGCAGCCAGCAGGGCCGCGATCCCGCCTAGAATCTTCCTCATCGTGGACGGGGAAGATAGGAAAGGGCCATCCGGGCCACGGTGTCCACCCAGTCCTCGCCGGTGTTGAGGCAGGGCACCAGGTGGAGAGTCCCCCCTTTGGACTCGAACGCCTTCGCCAGTCCGATCCCGATCTCCTCGAGGGTCTCCAGGCAATCGGCCACGAAGGAAGGGGTAGCGACCACCACGTCGGGAGTTCCGCTGGCGGCGAGTTCGCGAAGTGTGTCCGCGGTGGAGGGACCGATCCAGGCATCGCGGCCCAACCTGGACTGGAAGGAGATCTTCCAGCGATCGGTGGCCAGGTGCAGGCGCCTCGCGAGTTCCCTTGCGGTGGCATGGCATTGCGCCTTGTAGCAGCCGCGTCCAGCCCCATCGGGCCGCTCGCAGCAGCCTTCGCCCAGGCACGTTCCCGTGTGATCCGCCTTGCGGATCTGGCGCTCGGGAAGCCCGTGGAAGGAGAACACCACGGGGGCGGCGGGGAACGGCTCCAGCACGCGGCGGACCCGGTCGGCGACCGCGTCCAGGAAGCCCGGATGGTCGAAGAACGACCCGACCGGGACGATTTCTGGCACGACCTCCCGCCGGGATGCCAGCCGCCAGACCTCTTCGAGGGTGGAACCGACCGTGGCGGAAGCGTATTGGGGATAGAGCGGCAGGAGGACCACCCGGCGGCACCCGCCGGCCTGGAGGTCTTCCAGCGCACCCTGGAGGGAAGGCGTTCCGGTCCGCATGCCGGCGACCACCCTCCACTCGGGTCCGAGCCTCTCCCCCACCTTCGCGGCCAGGGCCAAGGTGTGGACCACCAGGGGCGAGCCCTCGGCGGTCCAGATCTTCGAATAGGCCTGGGCGCTGCGCCGGGATCGGAACGGCGCGATGATTCCGCGCACCAGCAGTTGGCGGGGAAGCCAAGGGATGTCCACCGCGCGGGGATCGGTCAGAAATCGACGCAGGTAGGAGGCCACTTCCCGGCGGCGGGGCGCGTCGGGCGAGCCCAGGTTGGAAAGCAGGAGTCCGGTCGGCGGCATGGACAGGGAATGGTACAAGCTTCGATGGATCCGAACCGCATCCGGGGATTCTAGGTTGGGAGCGATGCGCCGCTGGACGCTCGGAATCGCGATCGCCGGATTCGTCGTGGCCGTGCTCATGGTCATCACGCTGCTGGTGCTCTGGAACGTCTACATCGTCGGAGATTTCCGGACCATCAAGGAACTGAGCTACAACCTCGAGGCGGTGCGCTTCACCAGTGCCCACCACGACGGCTCCACACGCTGGCCCGTGCTGGCCCTGGGTTCGGGCTTCCTGGCGGTGATCCTGGTGGCCCTGTCCCTGTTCTTCACCTCCTACCTGGTCAATCGCCGCTACCGGTACCTGCAGACCGATTGGCTCAGCATGACCACCCACGAGCTGAAGCTGCCCACCGCCAACGTCCAGCTCTTCGCGCAGACCCTGCAGCGCCCGAATCTCTCCGAGGAGGATCGCGCCCGTTTCATCGCCCTGATCCTGCAGGAGACCCGGCGCCTGGACCAGTTGGTTTCCAGGATCCTGCAGGCCCGGCGCATCGAAGGCCGGATGCAGGAGATCCGACCCGAACGACTGGATCTGGGCAACTGGATCCAGGAATACGGGAGACGCCCCTCCAGCCCGGATTTCCGGTCGGGCGGCGGCCCCAGCGCGGTGGTGCGGATGGACCGGATCCTGATGGAATCGATCCTGGACAATCTCCTCCAGAACGCCACCAAGTACGGAGACGGCGCCGCTCCGGAACTGCGCACGTCCCGCCAGGCCAACTGGATTTCCGTCGAGGTCATCGACCGCGGATTGGGGATCCCCCACAAGTACCGGAAGAAGATATTCCAGCGGTTCTTCCGCGTCCCCGGTCGCGAGCACCGGCGGCGGACCGGGACCGGCTTGGGACTGTACATCGCGAACTCCTCCGTGCAGCTCCTGGGAGGTTCCATGGGCGTGAGGGACAACCCCGAAGGGAAGGGCAGCGTGTTCTGGTTCCGGCTTCCGGTGGCTTCGTGAGCGGCCACCGCCTCCTCCTCGTGGAGGACGACCTCCCCATGGCCCTCGGGCTCGAATTCAACCTGCTCCAGGAAGGATTCCTGGTCCGGCATTGCCAGGACGGCGAGTCGGGGCTCGACGCGGCCCGGGAGGGCGGCTTTTCGCTGATCGTGCTGGACATGCTCCTCCCCGGCATCTCCGGCCTGGACATGCTGGAGTCCCTGCGCCGTCGCGACGTGCGCACCCCGGTCCTGATCCTGTCCGCGACGGCAAGTTCCGACGCGATCGTGAAAGGACTCCAGATGGGTGCCGACGACTACATGACCAAGCCCTTCGACCTGGGCGTGCTCCTGGCCCGCATCCGCAGCCTGATCCGGTCCCGGGAATGGCTGACGGGAGCCGCGGGCACCTCCGTCGCGGAACGGGTGCGTCTGGGCGATCGCAGGATCGACTTCCGATCTTCCACGGTGGAAAGCCCCCGTGGCCTGGTCGACCTTTCCTTCAAGGAGGCCATGCTGCTCCGTCGGCTGGTGGAGGCCGCCGGCCGCGTCGTGACCCGCGACGAACTCCTGCGCGAGGTGTGGGGGTATTCCGATGGTGTCCAGACGAGGACCATCGACAATTTCGTGGTGGCGCTGCGCAAGAAGGTGGAGCCGGATCCGCGCCGGCCGCGCTACATCCAGACGGTGCCGGGAGAGGGTTACCGGTTCGTGGGCGACTGAAGTGGATGGAGACCGATCCCGTCCAGCAGGAGCTTCACGACCTCGCGGTACGCCTGCTCCGGCGCGATGCCCAGGCGCTGCACGGCGTGGGGGTTGAGGATGGCCTGCACGATCGCGAGGTAAACAGCGGACAGGAACCTCGGGTCGATGTCGGCTCGGAAGGCGCCGTCACGAATTCCCTGTTCGGCGAGCGAAGTGAAGCAGCGCTGCACCAGATCGGTGCGGAAATTGTCCAGGATCTGGAAGATCTCGGGATCGGCCGAACGCAGGTCTTCGACGAATCCCGGCCCGAACCGGCCGTACTGGCGGGCGGTGAATTCCACCACCGAGAGCCATTTGTCCCGGAAGGCGAGGTCGGTGCGGAACACCACCTGCTCCAGGCCCTTCTCGATCTCGGCCTGCAGTCCGGACAGGACTCCGCGGAGGAGATCCTTCTTGCTGGGGTATAGCTGGTAGATGGTCTTCTTGCTCATCCCCAAGGCGGACGCGATGGCGTCCATGGTGGTGCGCGAGTATCCATGCCGGAGGATCTCCTCCGCTGCCTTCGCGACGATTCTCTCGCGGGTTCGAATTCTGTCCAACGGGGAGCCTCCTTCCGTTCCGTCGTTCAGACTACGATACCGGACGCGCCGCACACAACAGTTTTTCGCATGGCGGGTCTGGAAACCGTGGCGCCGGGGTTCCTCAGGCGGAACGCAGGCGCAGGAGCCTCGAGATCTCCTCCACCACGCTTCCGTGGTCGTCGTGCCCGTTGTCGACCACGATCTGTGCCCAGGCCCGGTAGAGAGGATCCCGCTCGCGGAACAGTTCTTCCACCGACTGTCCGGGAGCCCGAACCACGCCGCGGGATTGGAGATTGGAGAGCCGTTTTTCCAGCGCCGACACCGAACACTCCAGATAGACGCAAATCCCGTGGGAGGAGAGATGGTCCATCGCCGGTCGCGAATACACGACCGATCCGCCGGTGGCTACCACCATGCGTCGGGGCCAAAACCCCAGCACCACGGACTCCTCCAGGGCCAGGAACCCCGGAATTCCATCCTGGTCCAGGATCTCCTGCAGTCCGCGCCCCGTCTCCGTCTGGATCAGAAGGTCGGTGTCCACGAATTCCTTGCGCAGTTCCTTTGCCAGGAGCACTCCCACGGTGCTCTTTCCGGAGCCCGGCATGCCGATGAGGATGATGGAATCCAATGGAATCCAAAACGATAGATCCAGCTCGACGTATCTTGGAGTCCATGCGTCGCGCACTTCTTTTCTCGCTGGGAATGGTCTGTTCCTCCCACGCCTTCCTGGGCGATTGGAAAATCTGGTCTTCCGCCCAGACGGCCCGCATGGCCGTCCTCCGTTCCGACGGCACCGTGTTGGCCGCCACCACCGGCGGGGTGGAGGAATGGGATCCCACCGCCAACAAGGGAACGATGTACTCGGGGTTGCAGGGGATTCCTTCCCTGGATGTCGCCTCGCTGGTCGCGAATTCCGGGGATAGCATCTGGGCCATCTGCACCGATGGCCACATCGCCGTCCTTCCGCCGGGAGATTTCTCCTGGGAACCGATGGGTACGTATCCGTCTTCTGGCTGGACCTTTTCTCCGGGTGCCGCCACCTTCTGGAAGGGGTACCTGGTGCTGGGAGGTCCCCAAGGATTGAGCCTGCTCCGTGTCTCCGACACCGACGCCGTGGACAACATCTCCACCTTTGGCGCCTATCGGGACACCGTGCTTGCGGTCATGGCCCAAAACGACACCCTTTGGGTCGCCCTCCCGGAGGGACTTGCCTACGCCACCGACCCCGTCTGGAACACGGATTCCGCTTCCACGCACATCGGAAGGGCGGGCTACTACCTCTCCGCCGACCGGTGGACCGTCCTGCCGAGCCCCACCCGCGGCGACTACACGCTCCTGCGGGATTCCACAGGCGTGCATTTGGGGACACTCGGGCAGCAGTGGAGCGATTACGCGAACGGTCTCAGCATCAACGGCAGCACCTTCTCGTGGAAGGGAGGTTCGGCGACGGTGCCGGGAGCCGTCCAGGCGATCTCCACTCCCAAGGGCTATTTCCTGTCCACATCCTCCATGGGGCTGGTCCAGCTCCAGAACGGAACCCTGACCGCGTTGCATCCGGACGGGACCTTGCCGGACAATCTTCCCTTCTCCGTGGCTGCCGGTCCAGGCCCCACGTTCTATCACCTGACCGGAGACGGTTCTAGCACCCGGGTATGGAGACTTCCGAGCGGAGCCAGCAAATGGATCTCCGAT
>CAYXXL010000093.1:0-9614 GCA_964469025.1 uncultured Fibrobacteria bacterium | reverse complement strand
CCACAAGACCGACCGCGAAGTTGTCCTGGGAAGCATTTCCCAGGAAGTCTCGATCTCCGCCGACAAATCCCTCCAGAACGTCGAGACCAAGGGCACCCTCTCCATCAAGGACATCTCGGTTTCCGGCAAGGGCTTCCCCCTGCGCAAGGGCGGAATCCACCTGGAGGTGGAACACGACATCTCCTTGAACCTGCCGGGGGCGTCGGTGGAGATCCGCAAGGTCCGGGCTTCGCTCCAGGACATCGGAGCGACCCTCTCGGGAACGGCGTCCAACATCCTGACCAGGCCGGTCGTGGACCTGAAGATCGAGACCGGCGAGCCCATCGATCTCTCCAAAGTGCTCGCCCAGGTGCCCGCCGAACTCGGTCCGGAGCTCTCGAAGCTTTCGCTCGCCGGACAAGTGGAGTTCTCCCTGACGGCCAAGGGCGAGGTGGGTCCCGACTCCGTTCCCGACGTGGAGGGCGTGATCCACGCGAGGTCCATCTCCGCCTCGGTGCAGGGGCTGCCCGCGAAGCTCTCCGGACTGGGCTCGCGCGTGACCATCCACCACACGCGCACGGTGGAGATCGATTCCACCCGGTGGGTGCTGGACGGCGCCCCCGGAAGCTTGACCCTTGCCGTGGACAGCCTGCCCGTCCCGCCCCACAAGAGCGTTCCCGTCCTTCGGGAACTTTCCGCCCAGGGCAAGGTCGACCTGGGCTCCTTCGCCCAGGTGCTCGCGCCCCTGGTTCCGGCCCTGGACTCGCTGAAGCCCACGGGAGAGCTGTCCTGGTCGGTGACCGGCAAGGGCCCATTGGACCCGCAGAACCCCCTTGGCCTGCAGATCCGGGGAACCGCCTCCCTCTCCAAGGTCTCGGCGAAGATCTCCGGCCTCCCGGACAGGCCGGTGGTGGACGGGACCGCGTCCCTCGCCAACAACTCGGCGGGAGCGAAGGTCGCCATCGTCATGGGTCCCACGGACCTTTCCGTGGACGCCAAAGTCGCCGACTGGTTGGCCCTGGTGCTCCCCAAGCTCGCCCAGGGCAAGACCACGGCGGTGACCGTGGCCGCGCGATCCAGGAAGATCGATCTGGACCGTCTGCTGCCGCCCCCCGACACCGCGAAGACCAAACCGTCGGGCCCCCCTGCGGAGCTTCCCGTGCTTCCGAACATCTCGCTTTCCGCCACCTTCCAGGCCGACCTCGTCCAGGCGCTCGGGCTTTCCGTGACCGGCGTTTCCGGGAAGGCGAACCTCCAGAAGGGACAGCTCGGCGAGAGCATGGCGGCATCCCTGGCCGGGGGGAAGATCAATCAGAACCTGTCCGCCGACCTCTCCGACCGCAAGGTGCCGGGAATCCACCTGGTCGCGGATCTTTCCGGCGTGCAGATCCACGACGTGCTCGCGGGTCTCAAGGACCGCATCCCCCCCGGAGCGGCCAAGAGCCTCTACGACAAGGTCTACGGCAAAGGGGGGGGGCATCTCCAGGCCTCGGTCAAGGCCCCCATGGCGGACATCGGCAAGAAATTGACCGCCGACCTCTCCGGGGCCCTCTCGGACGGCAAGGTCGTGAACTTCCCGGCGATCGCCTCCATCACCTCCAAGGCGCACGCCATCTTCCCGTCCGTGCCTTCGTCCAGCGAGCTCGACTTCAAGACCCTGTCCGTCCAGGCGCAACTGGTGGACGGGAAGGTGATCCTGAAGGATCTGGTCGTCGACGGCTCCAGCCTGGGGCTGGTCCAGGCACAAGGCACCGTGGGAGCCGACCAGAGCCTGGACATGCACGCCCAGACGCATTTCCCGCCGGGGGTCTCGGGCGCGCTCCAGTCCGGAGTCTCGTCGCTCTTCTCATCCATCGGGATGTCGGGAACGAGCCTTCTGCCCACCGACAACCAGAAGCGGGTGGTGCTGGGCTGGCACGTGACCGGAACCGTCTCAAGCCCTTCGGTGGCTCCGGAACTGGCCAAGTCCGCCGGACCGGCCCAGAGTCCCGCTTCCCAGGTCAAGGAGCAGGTGGGGAAAGCGGTCCAAGCCCAGACGGAGAAGGTCAGGAGCCAGGCCGCCACGGCGGCGAAGCAAGCCGCGCAGGGCCAGACCAATCAGGCCGTGCAAAGCGTGAAAGGAGCGGCCCAGGGCCTGCTGAAGGGCATCAAGAAGCCCTGGTAGGAATCCCTCAGCCCAGGGCGGCGACGAGCGCGAGGAACGCCTCGCCGCGTTCCCTGTAGTTGCGGAATAGCCCGAAGCTCGCGCAGGCCGGCGACAGCAGGACGGCACCGCCCGTGGCGACGGACCGTCGGCAATCCTCGAAGGCTTCCGGCAGTCCAGGCTGGTCGCGTACGGAAAACGGCAACGGACCGCCTCCCTCCAACGCCGCGCGCAGCGCTGGAGCCGTGGCCCCGATCAGCGCGATGTGCCGCAGGTGCCCGGCCGCCCGCAGACCCGCGGCCAGTTCCGAGAAATCGATCCCCTTGTCGGATCCGCCCAGGATCAGGGCGACCGGGGCCGGGAACAGGGCTTCCATCGCCGCGAGCGTCGCTTCCGGCCTGGTCGCGTAGGAGTCGTCGTAGAACCGGATCCCCCCGCGTTCGCCGGCGAACTGCAGCCGGTGCGCCAAGCCTTCGAAACCGACGACCCCCTCCCGACAGGCTCCGTCGGAGGCCCCCAGGATCCTCGCCGCGCTCCAGGCCAGCGCCGCGTTCACGAGCTGGAACGCGCCGGGCACGCGCAGTTCGGACCTGTGCAGGAGGATCTTCCCGGTCCTGCCGTCCGAAATGGACTCCGTCCCGGGATCCAGTTCGCCCCCGGCGCCCACGGGATGCTGGGAAGCGGACCCGGCCATGCCCACGAACACCGAACCCGGATCGCCGCAGAGGAAGACGGAATGGTCGGAATCCGTCTGTTCCTCGCAAAGACGGGCCTTCGCGTTCCAGTATTCCACCTGGTCGCGGTGCCAATCCAGGTGTTCGACGGTGACGCGACCGCAAATGCCCAGCCGGGGAGCGAATGCGGCGGGATCCAGGGTCGGTAGGCCCCGCACCGGCGCCAGGTCCGAGAGCTGGAAGGAGGAAAGTTCCAGGAGGGCCAGATCGAGCGGATCCTCGCGAAGCAGAAGGTCGAGCATCGGCGTTCCGATGTTGCCTCCCACCGCGTGGCCGATTTTCGCGGCGTCGAGCATCCGGGAGAGGATGGTGGTGATGGTCCCCTTGCCGAAGGTGCCGGTGATTCCGGCGGCGACCCCCCCGCGGACGCCCTGGAAGAGCGCGAGAAAGATGTGGAGCTGCGATACGACCCATCCCCCGCCGCCGGCGAATGCGAGCAATTCCGGCAGGTCGGGTCGGATTCCGGCGGAGCGCACCACGGTGCCCTTGGCGGGCAGGCCGGAGAGGTATTGGGGACCGGTGCGTCCGACGCATCCGTCCGGAACCGGCGTGGATGGATTCCTGTCGCGGAGGGTCAGTCGCTCGTACCCCGCGCCCAGGAGGAATTGCGCCGTCGATTGCCCCTCCAGGCCGCCGCCGACGATCTCGACGGGTTCCGGGACGAGTTCCCGCAGTGCGTTCGTCAGATCCGAGGGCGTCTTCATGGAGGGACCAAGTTAGGTCCGCGGCCGGTCCCGGTCACAGGAGCGTCGCCAGCACCATCTCCATCGAACGACGACCGGTCCCGGACATGTCCTGGGGATGCAGCGCGACCCGCACCCCGAACGGAGACAGGATCCGCTTCTGCAGCGGGAGCGTCCGATCCCAGAGGGTGGCGATCGCACCGTCCCCGCCCCATGTGGAAAGCGCCGGCGACCATTCCGTCGCGCCCGGCCGGGCCACCCCCAGGCGAAGGTCCACTTGCCGGAATCCGAGCTTGAAGAGGGCGGGCAGCGATCCGCAGGGCAGATTCCAGCTGGGTGGACAGAATCCGACGGGTTCCGGCAGCCCCGCGTCCTCCCAGTCGAGCAGCGCCCTGCGGGCCCGGTCCGCGACCCGCACCGGATCCATCCCGGCAAATTCCGCCTCCCCCCCCCGGTCGCCCTGGTGGGTCCAACCGTGGACCCAGAGGGGATGGCCCGCCGCGTGCATCTCCAGCAGGCGTTCGACGAATTCCCTGGGAAGTCCTGCCCCCTTTTCGGAAGGCCCTCCCTCGTGGCGGGGGATCACGAACAGGTCCAGCGGGGGTAGGCCCAGGCTGGAACAGAGATCGATCCATTCGACGCACGCGTCCCAGGTGTAGGGGGAGACGTCGTGCAACCGGATCCGTATGGACTCCCTCGCGTACTTTTCCTCCATGACTTCCAACCTAGCATCACCCGTTTCCGGACACCGTCGGTATCGATTGATCGTCTACGATCTGGACGGGACCCTGTTCGAAACCGTTCCCGACCTTCGCGCCGCGGTGAACCTCTCGTTCCAGGAGCGGAATCTCCCGAGGGTCTCCCTCGACGCGGTTCGGGACGCGATCGGAGACGGAGCACGGGTCCTGGTCGAGCGGCTTTGCCCTCCCGGAACGGCACCTGGAGAAATCGACGCGATCCTCGACAGCTTCCGAAAGCACTACCATCGGGTCTGTCTGGACCATTCGACCTTGCGCGATGGAGCGCTCGAATTCGTGCGCCGCCGCGCCGACGCCTCCTGGCGGCTCCAGGCCATCCTCACCAACAAGCCCCAGGATCCCACGGATCTCCTGGTGCGCCACCACGGACTGCAGGTCTGGATCGGAAGGTCGCTGGGCGGGGACACGGAATTGGGCAAAAAGCCGGATCCGGCCGGACTCGAGAGCCTCATGGCCTGGGCGGGAGCGGAACGGAACCAGACGCTGGTCGTCGGCGACGGGCCGGCGGATCTGGCCGTCGCGCAGGCGGCGGGCGTGGACGCCGTCCGGCTGGATGGAGGGTACGGTCAACCGGCCGAGCTCGACCGGTTCCCCTGCGCCTGGAAGGCCCGGAGCTTCGCGGAATTGGAAACCCTTTGGCCGGGAGTCGAGCCCGCAGCCGATGTCGGACTCCCGTTCGCGGCCGCTTGGCATTAGATTTAGCCGCCAATGGCGTCCAAGTCCAAATCCAAGGGCACCCCCAAAAAGGCTTCGCCGGCCTCGAAGCCGTCCAAGGCATCCAAGGCCAAGGCACCCGCCGCCAAGCCAACGGCGAGGCCGGTTGCGGCCAAGAAGGCCCCCAACAGACAGCAACCCAAGGTCGCCCCGAAAAAGCCTGCTCCAACCACGGGCAAGCGCGCACAGGTCGTGGCCAAGGGGGCGGGGAAACCCGGCAAGCTCCCGGCTCCAAAAACCAAGCTCCCCTCCGGCAAAGCCAAGGTTGCAGCCAAATCCCCCAAGAAAGGGACCCCCATCAAGTCCACCAAGGCGTTGAAGACCGTTCCGGCAAGACCGATGGCAAAGGCCCCCGTGAAGTCCGCTGTGAAAGCCGCAGCGAAGACCCCCCTGAAGAAAACGGCGGTTGCCGCGAAACCCATCTCTCCCGCCAGGAAGGCACCCGCCAAGGCAACCCCGGCTCGGGTGGTCGCTTCCAAGAAGGGGGATTCGCGCAAGGCACCGTCCCCCGCCGCCAAACCCCTTGTGCTGCCCCCGAAGGCCGCGCCCAAGACCGCGGAGAAGCCGGTCAAACCCGCTCGGGTCGTCGCACCCCCCGCCCCGGTCAAATCGACCAAGGCGCAGACCCAGCCGGAGAAGGAATCGCGCAGATCCAAGCCCGATCTCTTCGTGGGAACGTTCTTCCAGGAAGTTCCCGTCGGCTCCGCCGCGGTACGCAAGAGCCGGGTTCCGCAGGTTCCCGTGGTGCCGCTGCGCAAACCAAAGGGCGAGGAGAGCCACGACGAACTGATCGCGCGCATCGAGAAGGAGCTGTTGACGGTCCGGATGGCGGGAAAAAAGGTCCACCGGGTGCAGGTCTGCACCAAGTGCTGCATCAACCCCGTGGACCCGAGCTTCATGGTGGATCGCGATACGGGCTACTGCACCGAATGCGCGTTGGTCCTGGGTCTGGGCCATACCCGCGAGGCGCGGCAGCAGAACTTCCACCCCAGTCTCATGAAGTCCGAAAACGCGGAAGTTCCCGAACCGACATGACCGCGAAGGTTCCGATGTCCCAGAGCGACCTCCCCCGCACCTTCCGCCAGTTGTTGGCCGCCCTGCCTGCGGATTTCCGCCGCACGGTGTTGGAAACCTTTCTGACGGACAAGGAGGCCAAGGCCGCGGCCCAGGAAGCTCTGCGCATCGTCGCGGGCCTTCGCAAGATGCGCCCGCAGACGCTTTCCCAACTTGGTCGCGCCGAAAGGGTCGCGATCGTCTTGTCGTCCCTGGGCCAACCGGCGCTGGAAAATCCCGCCATGCAGGCGCTCCAGGTCTGGTTCCTCCGCAAGGGACGTCCGATCATGGCCCTGCTGCTGGACGCCTGGAAGGTGTCCCACACCGACGGTGAACTCCCCGACGACGCCGTGTTCCCGACTTTGACCTCCGAGCAGGTCGTGGAATCTTCGCGGGAGGCCGCGAAGACCCATCCGAGGGAAGCCGTGGCCGCCTACCTGGGCTACAACCACATCGCCCCGCCGGCACCCTCCTGGGAAGGCGTGTTCGAGGCGGCGTTGCGGGAACAGCTGGCCTAGACCGTTCTGCCGAGCGGGCCCGGCAAAAAAGAACCGGCTGGAGCGGGAGCCCCCCTGCGCTGGCGGGCAGATGTCCACGGAACACGGCTCCGTGACGTTTGGCACGCCTTTGGATTGTGACTGGATCCGGAAAAGGATTTCCACCACAGCCAGGAGGCGTAGATGGATTCGATGGGATTGGTCGGAGCGGCGCTCGCGATGACAATATCTGTTGCCGCGGCGGAAGCGCCTCTGCCGCGCGACTTCTCGCTGACGGGCGACCGCAAGAGCCACCTGGTGGACGACGTGATCACGGTCAACGTGGGCGAGGACAACACGGCCACCAACAACGCCCAGACGAGGACCCAGAGCCAGAGCACGGGCAAGGTGGCTGTGGGCGGCAACACCGGGCTCCTGAAGTACTTGCCCAGCGCGGGAATGGGCTCCGACCTGGAAGCGGGCTTCAACGGCCAGGGGAACACGGTGCGGCAGGGATCCATGACGGCCGTGGTCAGCGCCCGGGTCATGGAGGTGCTCCCCAACGGAACCTTG
The DNA here is from genome assembly GCA_964469025.1 of uncultured Fibrobacteria bacterium. Taxonomy (GTDB): domain Bacteria; phylum Fibrobacterota; class Fibrobacteria; order UBA5070; family UBA5070; genus UBA5070. Next base: position 2,501 of record CAYXXL010000093.1, on the reverse strand, counting down.
CGCATCGAGGGTTCCAAGCAGGTGGTGATCAACGACGAGACCGAGGTGCTGTCGGTCTCCGGGCTGGTGCGCCCCGAAGACATCGCGGCCGACAACTCGGTGCCCTCCGGACGCGTCGCCGACGCCAAGATCTCCTACAGCGGTCGCGGCACCGACGCCAACGCCCAACAGCCCGGGTACGTCGCCCGGTTCCTGGATTGGCTCTTCTGACCATGCGACGCCTTCTGACAATGCTTGCCGTCGCCGCCTGCTCCGCCTGGGCGCAGGTCCGGGTGAAGGACGTCGCGGACGTGCAGGGGGTCTCCGTGCAGCGCCTGGTCGGCTACGGGCTGGTGATGGGTCTGTCCGGTACCGGGGACGGTCCCAATTCGGCCGCCACCACCCAGTCGACGGCGAACCTCCTGCGCAACATGGGCCTCGAGGTGGATCCCACCCAGTTGCGGCTGCGGAACGTCGCGTCGGTGATCCTGACCGCCGATCTCCCGGCCTTCGCGAAGCCCGGCCAGCGGATCGACGTGCAGGCGAGCTCCCTGGGCGACGCGCGCTCCCTGACGGGAGGCGTGCTCCTGATGGCCCCCCTGAAAGGCGCGGACGGGGAGATCTACGCCCTGGCGCAGGGTTCCGTGGGCACGGGCGGAGCCATCAGCCAGAATTTTTCGGGTGCGTCCCTCCAGCAGAACCACGGCTCTTCCGGGATCCTACCCCGGGGAGGGATCGTCCAGCGCGAGAACGTGGCTTCCCGGCTGGACGACGGCCCCTTGCGCCTGACCTTGCGCGATCCCGACTTCAGCTCCGCGGAAGCGTTGGCCCAGGCCATCGACAAGCAGTTCGGGGCCGGATCGGCCACGGCCGAGGACGCGGCCACCGTGAAGTTCCTGGGCAAGGACCCGGCGGGGGGCCGGACCGAGCTCGTCGCGCAGATCGAAAACCTCCGCTTCGAACCGAGCCGGACGGCCCGCGTCGTGGTCAACGAGCGGACCGGCACCATCGTCGCCGGATCGGACGTGCGCATCGCCGAGGTCGCGGTCACCCAGGGGAGCCTCACCATCCGCGTGGACCCCAACTGGCAGGTCAGCCAGCCCTCCGCCCTCTCGAAGGGAACCACCCAGGTCGTGGCCAACCCGAAGATCCAGGCCACCGAACCCAAGTCGCAGATGCAGGTACTGCCCGCCAACACCAGCGTGGGCGACCTCGCGCGAACCCTCAATTCCCTGGGGGCGACCCCGCGCGATCTCGTGGCGATCCTCCAGGCCATCCAGAAATCCGGTGCCCTCCAGGCAGAACTCGTCCTGATGTGAGCACCCCATGAAATTCCGGCAGAGAACCCAATCCAGAAAAACACCAGACCACGGGGCGTGGCCGAGCCGGGACATTCCCGGGACGCCGGAAAACACGACCAGCCCCCATCTCCGGATCGAGCAGCGGCAGGGAAGCCGTTCCGGCCGGTTCCAACGAACCTGAACAGGGAGGATTCCCAATGCGCATCTACAACAACGTCAACGCGATCGCGATACAGAACGCACTCGACAACACCAACGTCGAGATGTCGAAGTCCTTGGAGAGGCTCTCCACCGGCCTGCGGATCAACCAGGCCGCCGACGACCCCGCCGGACTCTCGGTTTCGCAGGGTCTGCAGACGCAGATCCGCGGCAGCCAGATGGCCCAGCGCAACGCCAACGACGGCCTGGCCATGCTGCAGATCGCGGAAGGCGGAACCCAGCAGATCACCGCCAACCTGCAGCAGATGCGGGAGCTGGCCATCCAGGCGTCCAACGGCACCTACGCCAACACGGACCGCATGTACATCAACGAGGAGTACACCGCCCTCGCCTCGGAAATCACGCGGATCGCGCTCTCCACCACCTACAACGGGATCCCCCTCCTGTCCTCCACCTCCACGCTCTCCTTCCAGATCAGCGCGGCGGCTTCGGGAAACAGCTCCACCATCACCTTCGCGGGAATCAACCTCTCCACGGGGCTCACGTTCGGTTCGGTGTCCCTGCAGTCGAAGGCGCAGGTCGCCATCGGCCAGATCGACGCCATCCTGACCTCGGTCCTCTCCATGCGGGCCCAGGTGGGCGCGATCATGAACCGGCTGGAGGCCACGGTCACCAACCTCGGGACCATGGTGTCCAACTACTCGTCGGCATCGAGCCAGATCACGGACACCAACTTCGCCACGGAAACGACGAATTTCACGCGCGACCAGATTTTGACACAATCCGCGACATCCATGCTGGCCCAGGCCAACCAACTGCCCAACAACGTGCTGTCGCTGCTCAAGTAAGCGCAGTCGGACCGGGCTCTCTCCACCCTTGGCCGGTTCGGCTCCCTCCGCCCCTCCCGGGTTTACTCGGGAGGGGTTCTTTTCCGTCGGGCCCGCGCCGCCGCCCACCTTCGGGCAGCGGTGTACTTTTGCGACTCCGAGACCATGCGACATCCTTCCCAACAAAGCCCATCCCTTCCGAGGTCGCGAGCCCTCGCCGGGATCGCGGTGGCCA
>CAYXXL010000092.1:0-9649 GCA_964469025.1 uncultured Fibrobacteria bacterium | reverse complement strand
AAGGCGGCGTCCCCGCATCGGCGGACACGAGCAGGGTGGAGGGAGGGATCCGGCTCCAAAGCCAACTCAGGCCGCCCCAATGGTCCTGGTCGGCGTGGGAGATGGACACCAGGTCCAGCCTGGAGATTCCTTCTTCCCGCATGGCGGGCAGGATGGCGTCCCGTCCCGCGTTTCGGTCCGGATCCATCCGCGATCGGGGTCCGGCGTCCACCAGCCAGGCACGCCCCGAGGGCCAGCGCACCAAGGCGGCGCTCCCCTGCCCCACGTCCAGGAACAGGACGCGCAGCGTCCGCGGCTGCGGCATCGAGGCGTGCACCATGGAAACCAGGCCCAGAAGGGTCAGCGCCAGCCAGGCCTTTGCCGCCAGATTCCGTCTTCGGGCCGCGACCACCAGCAGCAGGGCGGCGTACCAGAGCGCCAAGGCGAAGCTGCCTGGGCGACCGACGATCCAGCTTCCGGGCGTCCAGGATCCGCCGCTCAGGGCCAATTCCCAGACCAGCCTGGCGGAAAGCTCCGCGGCTCCCGCGAATCCGGCGCTGCACCAATGGGGAAGCCAGGAGAGCAGCACCACCGCCAGCGAGGCGGCGTATCCCGCGGAGAAGGCCAAGGCACATCCGAGGCCCGCCGGAATCCCGATCCAGGGAACCACGCCGGTGTGCCAGGCCAGGATGGGAGCGATGGCCAGCGTGGCGGAGATGGACAGCACGAGCGGTGTCAGGAGCCAGCGATCCGCACGTCCACGGGCCAGCGACCTGGGCACGGCCAGGTCGCGCAGTGCGGGAGCCAGCCACAGGATGGCGGCCGTGGCGGCGAAGGTCAGTTGCGCACCCATCCGGAAGGGCGTGTTCGGGTCCATGGCGACCAGGATCCCCAGGGCCAGGAACAAGGAATTCCCGGGGTGGGCGCGTTTTCCGGACACCACCGCCAGAGCCACCACGGCGAAGGCGCTTGCCGCGCGCGCCACGGAAGGGGGAGCTCCCAGCAGCCAAGCGTAGGCCGACACCACCAGGGCCGCAAGGATCCACGCGGTTCTGCGGGGCGCTCTCAGGAGCGAGAGCAGGGCCACCAGTCCCCCGCCCAGGATGGCCATGTGGAACCCGCTCGCCGCGAGCAGATGGAAGAGTCCGCTCTGCTTGAAAGCTTCCAAGGCCGGCGAGGGAATTTCGGCCAGATCGGCGAGTTGGGCCGCCGTCCACAGCGCCGCGGAGCTGGGATCGAGTCGGGCGTGCAGGGTCTGGGACACGCGGCGCCGGACATTCCATGCGACACGTTCCGTCCAAGGCTCCCGTCCAAGGTCCACCCGGATGGAGTCGCCTGTCCAGCCGAGGCGTCCATCCACTCCCGCCGAGGCCGCCCAATCGAGCTCGTCGAAGCCTCCTGGAACCGTGGCGGGCCGCGGAGGGGAGATCCGCGCCGCGCCTTCCAGCGTATCCCCCGGTGAACCTCCCCGGAACCGCACCACGGCTCCGGTCCACCGGCTGTCCGGGGAGATCAGAATCCGTCCGACGCACCTGTCCGGGGCGACCCTCCGGACCACCACCACCCTCGTCGCACCCTCCACCGAAGGACGATCCGGGAACGGAACCCAACTGCCCGACAGGATCTGCTGCAGCAGCAGTCCGACAAGGACCGCCGACCGGGCGGACCAACCTCTCGCCCACGCCAACGCCGCGAAAAGGCACGTCGCGGCGGCCACCGGCCCCCAGGGACGAGCCAGCGCGAACAGGAACCATCCCGAAACCACCCCACCGCAGAGCCAAAACCCGCGCAGGGGCTCGAACAGTCGTCGCAGGGTGGGTGGGTTGAGCATGGGACCGTGGGGGGGGTGATGTGGCCTGGTTGCCCGGAAAAATAACCCTTCGCCATCAACCCTGGGTCCGGCACCCGCCCCGGAAGGTGGTGGTCAGGCCTGGCAGAGGCTTCCGGACTTGGCGGCGAGGAGCGACCTGCTCCCGCGCAGATAGGCATCCACCGACCTCGCGGCTTCCCGACCTTCGGAGATCGCCCAGACCACCAGGGATTGTCCTCGACGCATGTCTCCGGCCGAGAAGATCCCAGGAACGGAGGTCGCGTAGTTCTGCGCCTTGACGTTTCCGCGCTCGTCCTTCTCCACGCCCAGTTCCTCCAGCAGCCCCCTGTGCTCCGGACTCAGGAAGCCCATGGCCAGGAGCACCAGTTCGGCGGGAATGACGTATTCCGACCCCTCGATCTCCACGGGCTTTCCCGCGCTCCAGTCCAGGCGCACGGCGCGCACGCCCACCACCTTCCCGGTCGCGTCGCGGAGGATCTCCTTGGACCCCACGCTCCAGTCCCGCGTGCAGCCTTCCCCCTGCGAAGAGCTGGTGGAGAGCATTGCCGGTCCGGGATGGGTGGGCCAGGGAGTCTTGTCGGTGCGGCCTTCCGGCGGCTTGGGGAGAAGCTCGATCTGGAGGACGGATTTCGCCTTCTGGCGGATGGAGGTGCCCACGCAGTCCGAGCCCGTGTCTCCGCCTCCGATCACCAGGACGTTCTTCCCGGTCGCGAGGATCTCGGCGATCTCCTCGCCGCGCTGGTTGCGCAACCCAGGAAGCCCGGCGACACGGTGGTTGTTCTGGGACAGGAATTCCATGGCCGGATGGACCCCCGCGCCCTCGCGTCCCGGCAGGATCAGGTCGCGCGGCAGGGTGGATCCGCCGGCAAGCACCACGGCGTCGTACCCGTTGCGGAGTTCGGACACGGGCACGTTCGCGCCCACATGCGCGTTGGTGCGGAATTCCACGCCCTCCGCGGCCATGAGATCGACGCGACGCTGCACCACGTGCTTTGGCAGCTTGAAGTCGGGAATGCCGTAGCGGAGCAATCCCCCGATCCTTTCGGCGCGCTCGTAGACCACCACGGTGTGTCCCGCGTCGTTGAGCTGGTCGGCGGCCGCGAGTCCCGCCGGTCCGGATCCAACCACCGCCACCCGCATCCCGGTCCGCTCGCGCGGAGGCCTGGCCGCCACGGTTCCGTCCAGCCAGGCCCGTTCGACGACGGCCAGCTCGATGGTCTTGATGGCGACGGGCGGATGGGTGATTCCCAGGACGCAGGCCGACTCGCAGGGAGCTGGACAGATCCTGCCCGTGAATTCCGGGAAGTTGTTGGTGGATCGAAGCGACTCGTAGGCGCGGCCCCACTTGTCGCGGTAGACGTAGTCGTTGAAGTCGGGGATGATGTTCCCCAATGGGCATCCGCTGTGGCAGAAGGGAACGCCGCAGTTCATGCACCGGGCGCCCTGCTCCCCGAGTTCCTTCTCGGAGAGGGGAACCACGAACTCCTCGTAGCTCTTGACGCGCTCCTCGGGCGGCTTGTAGCCGAAGGCCTTGCGCGGGAATTCCTTGAAACCGGTGTCCTTGCCCATCAGCCCTTGCCTCCTGCCGCCGCGACCGCCGCGGCCTGTTCGCGAAGCGCCCGTTTGTAGTCCACCGGCATGACCTTGACGAACGATTTGGCGGCCTCGGGCCAACGGGCCAGAAGCTCGAACGCCCGCTTCGAGCCGGTGTATTCCGCATGCCGTTCGATCAGGTCCCTGAGTTCGATCTGGTCCTCGGCGTCCACCACCTCTTCCAGGGCCACCATCGCCGGATTGACGCGCGAACGGGTCTTGTCGTTCTCCAGCAGGTACGCGATTCCGCCGGACATCCCCGCCGCGAAGTTGCGTCCGATGTCGCCCAGGATCACCACCCGCCCGCCGGTCATGTACTCGCAGCCGTGGTCTCCCACCGACTCCACCACGACCCTGGCGCCGGAGTTCCGCACGCAGAAGCGCTCGCCGGCCTTACCCATGATGTAGGCCTCGCCGGAGGTGGCTCCGTAGAAGGAGACGTTCCCCACGATCACGTTCTCCCGCGGATCGAACGTGCTCGCCTTGGGCGGGTACAGGATGAGCTTCCCGCCCGACAGCCCCTTGCCGAAGTAGTCGTTGGCCTCGCCCTCGATCTCCATGGTCACGCCCTGGACCCCGAAGGCCATGAACGACTGCCCGGCCGTGCCGGTGGCCTTGATCCGCACCGTGTCCTCCGGCAGCGCGTCGGGTCCGAAGCGACGCGTGATCTCCGCGCTCAGGATGGTGCCCACGGTCCGGTTGACGTTGCGCAGACGGATTTCGGCACGCATGGGCGACTTGTCGCGCAACGTGGGTGCGGCCATCTTCAGCAGTTCGTTGTCGAGGGCGGTCTCCAGACCATGGTCCTGCGCCGTGCAGCAGAACTGGCCGTGGGAGCCCACGTCCAGGCGGTGGAGGAGGTTCTCCAGCTTGAGGGTCTTGGCCTTCCAGTGCGTGATCCCCTTGCGCGGCGCCAGACGGTCGGCGCGGCCCACCATCTCGTCGACGGTGCGGAATCCGAGCACCGCCATCTGCTCGCGCAGATCCTGGGCCAGGAAGCGGAAGAAGGTCTCGACATATTCCGGCCTGCCCTTGAACTCCTTCCGCAGTTCGGGATCCTGGGTCGCCACGCCCACGGGACAGGTGTTCAGATGGCATTTGCGCATCATGATGCAGCCCATCACAACCAGGGCCGCCGTGGCGACGCCCCACTCCTCCGCGCCGAGCATGGCGGCGATGGCGATGTCCCTTCCGGTGCGCAGCATGCCGTCGGTCTGGAGGACCACGCGATCGCGGAGACCGTTGCGGACCAGCACCTGGTGGGCTTCGGCCAAGCCGAGTTCCCAGGGCAGACCCGCGTGCTTGATGGACGTCTGCGGAGAGGCTCCCGTGCCTCCGTCGTGTCCCGAGATCAGGATCACGTCGGAGTGCGCCTTGGCCACGCCCGCGGCCACGGTGCCCACGCCCACTTCCGCGACCAGCTTCACGCTGATGCGCGCACGGGTGTTGGAATTCTTGAGGTCGTAGATCAGCTGGGCCAGGTCTTCGATGGAATAGATGTCGTGGTGCGGCGGCGGCGAGATCAGACCCACCCCGGGGGTGGAGTGCCGCGTGGCGCCGATCCACTTGTCGACCTTGTGGCCCGGAAGCTGTCCGCCCTCCCCGGGCTTGGCGCCCTGGGCCATCTTGATCTGGAGTTCGTCCGCGTTCACCAGGTAGTTGCTGGTGACCCCGAAGCGCCCCGAAGCCACCTGCTTGATGGAGGAGCGGAGGGAATCCCCCGCCTTGAGGTCGTAGTCCGCCAAGGCGTCTTCGCCGACGATGTCCGAGACCCGCGAGTCCCGCTCGACCGTCTTGAATCGGCGCGGGTCCTCGCCGCCTTCGCCGGTGTTCGATCTGCCTCCCAGCCGGTTCATGGCGATGGCGATCGTCGTGTGCGCCTCCCACGAGATGGATCCGAAACTCATGGCTCCGCTCGCGAACCGCCTGACGATGGCGTCCACGCTTTCCACCTCGTCCAGAGGCACCGGAGTCCCGTTGGTGAAGTCCAGCAGTCCGCGCAAGGTGATGGGCGCCGCGGCCTGGTCGTCGATGAGCCGGGTGTATTCCTTGAACAGCTTCCAGTCGTGCTTCCAGGTCGCCTGCTGGAGCTTGTGGATGGTGTCGGGGTTGAGCATGTGGCGTTCGCCGCGCTGGCGCCACTGGTACTGCCCGCCCACCTCGATGTCGTCGTCGTAGTCCTCCACGTGGGCCTCGGGGAAGGCGAACCGGTGGCGGAGCAGCGTCTCCCTCTCCAAGGTGTCGAGTTCGATGCCGCCCACCCGGGACGGCGTGCCCGCGAAATATTCTTCGACCAGCTCCTGTCCGAGGCCCACCGCCTCGAAGATCTGCGCCCCGATGTAGGAGGGTATGGCGGAGATCCCCATCTTCGACATGATCTTCAGGAGACCCTTGCCGACGGCCTTGATGTAGTTGTACTCGGCCTTCTGCTGGGTGAGCTCCTCGGGGAGCATCTTCCGCCGGCGCATGTCCTCGATGGTCTGGAAGGCGAGCCAGGGATTGACCGCGCTGGCGCCGTAGCCCAGCAGCAGGGCGAAGTGGTGGACCTCGCGCGACTCCCCGGTCTCCACGATGAGGCCCACCTTGGACCGCAGGCCCAGCCGGATGAGGTGGTGGTGCACCGCGCCCACGGCCAGGAGCGACGGTATGGCGGCGTGGCCCGAGTCCACGGGCTTGTCGGAGAGGATGATGACCTCGTAGCCTTCGTCGATGGCGTCGATGGCTTGTCGACGGATCCTGTCCAGCGCCTTCTTCAGGCGTCCTTCGCCCTCGGTCGCCTTGAAGACGATGCTGATGGTCTTGGCGGTGAAGCCGTTCTTGTCCACCCAGCGCAGGCGCTCCAGCTCGTCGTTGGTGAGGATGGGCTGGGTCAGTTCGATGATCCTGGCGTGTCCCTCGTTCTCCTGCAGCAGGTTGCCCTCGCCGCCCACGTAGGAGGTCAGGCTCATGACCGTCTCCTCGCGGATCGGGTCTATGGGCGGATTGGTCACCTGCGCGAACAGCTGCTTGAAGTAGTTGAACAGCACCTGGCTCTTGTCGGAAAGCACGGCCAGGGGGACGTCGGTTCCCATGGATCCGATGGCCTCCTCGCCGTTTCGCGCCATGGGCTCCATCAGGAAGCGCAGGTCCTCCAGCGTGTATCCGAACGCCTTCTGCCGGTCGATGACGTTTTCCGAGGACGGTTGGCGGATCTCGCGCGGCGCGGGAAGCTCCGAAACGACGATCTTGTTGCCCAGCCACTCCCCGTAGGGCTTGCGGCCGCAGATCCGGTGCTTGATCTCCTCGTCCGGGATGATGCGGTGCTCGTCCAGGCTCGCGATGAACATGCGGCCGGGCTGCAGCCGACCCTTCAGCACCACGTCCTCGGGCGGGAATTCCAGCACGCCCGCCTCGGAGGCCATCACCAGGATGTTGTCCTTGGTAAGCATGTATCTGCTGGGGCGCAACCCGTTGCGGTCCAGCGTGGCCCCGATCAGGTGGCCGTCCGTGAAGGCCACCGAAGCCGGGCCGTCCCAGGGTTCGATGAGGGCTCCATGGTACTCGTAGAAGGCCTTCTTCTCGGGCGTCATCTCCGGATCCTTTTCCCAGGCCTCGGGGATGAGCATCATCATCACGTGGGGAATGGACCTCCCGCCCATGACCAGGAGTTCCACGACGTTGTCGAGCGTCGCGGAATCGGAGCCGTGGGCTTCCACGACCGGCAGGATCTTCTTGATCTCGTCGTCGCTGAAGAGGTCGGAGCGCAGGCTCCCTTCGCGGGCCGTCATCCAGTTGCGGTTTCCGCGCAGGGTGTTGATCTCCCCGTTGTGGGCGAGGGTCCGGAAAGGATGGGCCAGCGGCCAGGTGGGCATGGTGTTGGTGGAGAATCGGGAGTGCACGAGGGCGATGGCGGACTGGAAGGCCTCGTCGGCGAGATCCACGAAGTACGACGCGACCTGCGGTGGCGTCAGCATGCCCTTGTAGAGGAGGGTCTTGTAGGAGAGGGAGCAGACGTAGAAGTCCCAGGAGCCCTCGAATCCCTCCTCGCGGACGGACCGCTCGGCGTACTTGCGGATCACGTAGAGCTTGCGCTCGAAGGACTCGGGGTCCTTGACCTCCGACGACCGGCCCACGAACACCTGCCAGATGGACGGCTCCCCGGACAGGGCGGTGGGTCCGATTCCCGTCGGGTCGACGGGGACTTCCCGCCATCCGAGGAGATTCTGTCCGCACTCGTCGATGCAGCGCTCCAGGATGTCCTTGGCGCGTTTCTGCGCCTTCTGGTCCTTGGGCAGGAAGACCTGGCCGACGCCGTACTGTCCGGGAGCGGGCACCTTGATCCCCGCCTTGGGACCCACCTTCAGGAAGAACGCGTGCGGGAGCTGGGTCAGGATGCCGGCGCCGTCGCCTGTGTTCTTTTCCGCCCCGGACGCGCCGCGGTGCTCCAGGTTGACGAGGATCTCGATCCCCTTGGAGACGATGTCGTGGGTTCGGTTGCCGTTGAGATCGGCGATGAAACCGACGCCGCAGGCGTCGTGCTCGAAGTTCTCGTCGTAGAGGCCGTGCACCACTGGGTCGGGACGCTCGTTCAATCTGGTGGTCTCCCGCATTGAAGGAAAGGTACGCGCACCGGACGGCGACCCCGCCCAGCGCTCGACCGTTCTGACTCCGCAACAACGAATGGAAAAGTAGCAAGACCGCGCAGTTTCCGGGTGGCAGGGATGGGAGCAAGGCATCCGAAGATTCGACGTCCGCGACCGCGGGTTTTCTCGGATGGTTCGCTCCTGCATTCGCCTGGAGTTTCCCAGCAGACGGATTCTGTCGAAACAGACCAAGCTGGTACAGATTGATCAAATTCCTCGGGGCTGCGCCCCGACTTCTTTCTCCGGGGCCACCCGGCCCCGGACCCGGGCCAAGGGCCACTGGCGGCCCTTGGAACTGCCACCGGGGGTCTTGAACTCTCCGGGCTTGGAAGTCACTGGCGCGCAAGCGCACCCCCGTCCGGGTGCCGGTTCCACCAATCCCTCCGAATAGACAAGACCCCCGGACCCCCACCGCTCTTGGTGACCTTTGGAACGATTCAGGTGTCGTCATTTATTATTACAGTTTTAATTTATTGCATATTTTCTGTTGATTGTCTGTGATTTATCCCGTACTATATGACTACAGAATCGCGATCACAGCGTTTTTTGGAGGCTTTGTGAAGGCTTTGGTGCAGGAGATTAGCAGTATCCAGGTGGGGTACACGTTCAGGGATGGGGTGGCGATCAACCCTCTGGGGGACACCTTTGTTCTGCAGATGAAAGACCTTGCACAGGGTTCACCCGTTGAAGTCTCCGCGCTCTCCCGGATCCAATTTGGAGAAATTCGGGAGCAGCATGGTCTTCAAGATGGAGATGTGGTCTTCCGCTCGCGGGGCCCCAATCCGAGCTGCACCCTTCTGCTGGGTTGCCCAAATCGCTTCCTCCTGGCGGGCCCGCTGTACCGGATTCGGGTGACCAGCGAATTCGTGTTGCCGGGCTACCTTGCTTGGTACCTGAATCAACAACCCGCCCAGACCTACTTGGCCGGCGTGTCCGAGGGGACACTTCAAAAAATGGTCAGCAAGAATTCCCTTCTGGAAATGCCCATCGAATTTCCCGATCTCGAGATGCAGCGGCGAATTCTCGAAATCGAAGACCTGTTGACTCGCGAGTCGCGATTGACATGCGAGATCCTATCCAAGAAGCGGAAGCTCGTCAACTCGTGCCTGGCCAAGGCACTCCAGGAACAGGAAATCTGAGATGATCGACCAGAAGGACATCAACAACGCCGCATGGTCGGCCTGCGACACGTTCCGCGGAACGATCGATCCGGCCCAGTACAAGGACTACATCCTGGTGATGTTGTTCGTGAAGTACATCTCGGACGTCTGGAAGGACCACTACGAGGCGTACCGCAACGAGTACGGCGACGACGAGGTCCGCATACGCCGCAAGTTGGAGCGGGAGCGCTTCGTGCTTCCCATGGTCTCCCTGAAGGGGAGCGCGGGCAAGAAGGGCGAGACCTTCCTGGCCGACTACTACGCGCTGTACGAGCGGCGCAGCTCCGACAACATCGGCGAGCTGATCAACATCGTGCTGGACAAGATCGAGGAGTCCAACAAGGCCAAGCTCGACGGCGTGTTCCGCAACATCGACTTCAACTCCGAACCGAACCTGGGGAAGACCCGCGACCGGAATCGGCGCCTCAAGACGCTCCTGGAGGACTTCCACAGGCCCGAACTGG
>CAYXXL010000091.1:0-9755 GCA_964469025.1 uncultured Fibrobacteria bacterium | reverse complement strand
CGAGAATCCCGCGAATCCCGAAGTCCACGAGCGCACCACCGGTCCGGAGATCTGGGAAGACCTGGACGGCGGAATGGACATCCTCGTTTCCGGCGTCGGGACCGGCGGGACCATCACCGGCGTCTCCCGCTACTTCAAGCAGGTCAGGGGCAAACAGATCCTGTCCGTGGCGGTGGAGCCTTCGGAAAGTCCGGTCATCACCCAATTTTTGGCGGGCCAGGAGCTCAAGCCGGGGCCCCACAAGATCCAGGGCATCGGCGCGGGCTTCATCCCCAAGACGCTGGACGTGTCGGTGATCGACCGCGTGGAGCGCGTGAGCTCGGCGGAGTCCATCGAGTTCTCCCGGCGCCTCACCGCGGAGGAGGGCATCCTCTCCGGCATTTCCTGCGGTGCCGCGGCCCTGGTCGCCGCCCGTCTGGCCGCCGAGCCGGAGAATGCGGGGAAGACCATCGTCGTGATCCTGCCCGACGCCGGGGAGCGCTACCTCACCGGCCCCCTCTTCGAGGGCGCGTTCGAAGGGATCGAGACCGCGGTCGCGGGGTCGGTGCTGTAGGGAATCCATCGGGGCCGACTGCTCCCGGGATTCTACCCCACGGACCCTTCCAGGCTCACCGACAGCAGCTTCTGGGCCTCCACGGCGAACTCCATGGGCAGTTCCCGGAACACTTCCTTGCAGAAGCCGTTCACGATCAGGTTCACGGCGTCCTCCGCGCTCAGGCCTCGGCTGCGCAGGAAGAAGATCTGGTCCTCGCCGATGCGGCTGGTGGAGGCTTCGTGCTCCACGCTTCCGGTGTCGTTGCGCACCTCGATGCAGGGGACCGTGAGCGCCCCGCACCGGTCGCCGATCAACAGGCTGTCGCATTGGCTGTAGTTGCGCGCGCCCTCGGCTCCCCGGTTCACCTTCACCAATCCGCGGTAGGTCTGCGACGACCGTCCCGCGGAAATCCCCTTGGACACGATGGTGCTCTTCGTGCCCTTGCCGATGTGGACCATCTTGGTGCCCGTGTCCGCCTGCTGGAAGTTGTTGGTGACGGCCACCGAGTAGAACTCGCCCACCGACCCGTTTCCCTTGAGGACGCAGGACGGATACTTCCAGGTGATGGCGGAACCCGTCTCCACCTGGGTCCAACTGACCTTGGAGTTCTCGCCTTCGCACAGCGCCCGCTTGGTCACGAAGTTGTAGATGCCGCCCTTTCCGTCCTTGTCGCCGGGGTACCAGTTCTGCACCGTGCTGTACTTGATGCTAGCGTCCTTGTGGATGACCAGTTCCACCACCGCCGCGTGGAGCTGGTTCTCGTCGCGCATGGGGGCCGTGCAGCCTTCCAGGTAGCTGACCTTCGCGCCCTCGTCGGCGATGATGAGGGTGCGCTCGAACTGTCCCGTCTTGGCCGCGTTGATGCGGAAGTAGGTGGACAGTTCCATGGGGCACTGCACCCCCTTGGGGATGTACACGAAGGATCCGTCGGAGAAGACCGCGCTGTTGAGGGCCGCGAAGAAATTGTCGCCGGCGGGCACCACCGAACCCATGTACTTGCGCACCAGTTCCGGGTGCTCCTGCAGCGCTTCGGAGATGGAACAGAAAATGACACCGATCTCCGAGAGCTTCTCGCGGAAGGTGGTCTTGACGCTCACGCTGTCGAACACGGCGTCCACCGCGATCCCCGCCAGCGCCGCGCGTTCCTGCAAGGGGATGCCCAGCTTCTCGAAGGTCTCCAGGATTTCCGGGTCCACCTCGTCCAGGCTCCTGGGTCCGTCGGTCCTGGGCGAGGCCCAGTAGCTCGCGTCCTGGTAGTCGATGGGAGCGTACTCGGCGTTGGGCCAGTGGGGCTCGGTCATGGTGAGCCACTTGCGGAAGGCCTTGAGCCGCCATTCCAGCATCCACTCGGGCTCGTTCTTCTTGTTCGAGATGAACCGCACGGTGTCTTCGGAAAGGCCCGGCGGCAACTGCTCGGTGGCGATGTCCGTCACGAACCCGTGCTGGTATCCCTCGTCCAGATGGCTCTGGAGGACTTCGTTCGTGGCAGTCGACATGGTTGGCTCCGGTGGGTTGGAGAAAGGCCTAGGCCAATTCCCGCTGGGGATGGCGCAGGCCCGACGTGGAGAAGAAGGGGTGGATCATCTGCAGCAGGGTGATGCCGGCCAAGCCGTCGCGGACCGCCTGGTTGATCACGCCCCAGTTGATGCGGGTGGGACAGCTTTCCAGGATCCCGCACGCGGCCACACCTCCCGCCTCGTGGCACTCGGTGAGGGCGATGGGGCCGTCCACCGCTTCGATGATCTCCTCGAGCGTGATGGCCCCCGCGTCCCGGGCCATCTGGTAGCCGCCGTTGACGCCCCGCGAACTCACGAGCAGTCCCGCCTTCAAGAGCAGTTTCACCGTCTTGTTGACCATCGGCGCGGAAAGGCCCGAGCGCAGGGCAAGGTCGGTGACCGAGAAAAATCCCCCTTTGCCCGCCCTCGCGAACTGGGTCATCAGGACGATCCCGTAGTCGGACTGCTTGGTGAGTCGGATCATTCCATCAAAATAGAACCAATTCAGTACTATATCCACGAATTCCGGGAAATCACCGGGGCGCAGAAAAGCCCGGACGGGGCCATTTCCGCGAAGTCCCCAGGAATGTATGGTTCTTAACCGAATGAAGTACGGCATCTTTTCCGACATCCACGGCAACTTGGAGGCCCTGCAGGCGGTGCTCAAGCGCATGGACGAGCTGGGCGTGGAACGTCGCGTCTGCCTGGGCGACGTGGTGGGCTACGGTCCCAATCCCAACGAATGCGTGGAGCTGGTGCGGGAGCACTCCCACATCGCGATCCTGGGGAACCACGATTCGGTGGCCCTGGGTTGGGAGGCGTCGGAAAGCTTCAACTTCTACGCGCGGCGTGCCATAGAATGGACGCGCGAGGTCCTGACCCCGGAGAGCCAGGACTATCTGAAGGCCTTGCGCTACCTGGAGGCCGAAAACGACCTGTGCTTCGTGCACGCGTCTCCGCACAGCCCCGCGGACTGGTACTACATCACCGACCTCGAAGACGCCGCCGATTCCTTCAACTTCTTCCGCGAGCGCATCTGCTTCATCGGGCACACCCATTTCCCCGTGATCGTGGTGAAGGAAAACGACCAGACCTTCCGCATCTGCGACACCTACACCTACGAGACCCGGCCCGGCGAGCGCCTCCTGGTCAACGACGGTTCGGTGGGGCAGCCCCGCGACCGCAACCCCCTGGCGAGCTTCGCCGTCTGCGACTCCGAAACGGGCGCCGTGGAGGTGCTGCGGGTGGACTACCCCGTGGCCGTCACCCAGGAAAAGATGCGGGCCCTGGGGTTCGCGGATTTCCTGATCCATCGGCTCGAGGAGGGTCGATAGGTTCAGGGCAAGGGCGGCAATTCCTGTCTCGCCGGGATCCGGAAGACCTTCGCGGGTCGGGTCGCGCCCGAAACCAGCTCCACCGCGGAGGGGGCGAGGTCCAGCCAGTCCGCCAGCACCTGGGCCACGGCGCGGTTGGCCTTGCCGTCCTCGGGGGGAGCGGCCACCTGCACCTTGAGACGGTCGCCAAGGAGTCCCGCGATGCGGGACCGCGAGGAGCCCGGAACCGCCTTGACGCGGATCTCCCAGCCCGATGGAATCCGCTTGGCCCATTCCGCCACGGGAGGGATCAGGCGCGCAGGGCGGCGATTGCGGCGGCGTGGGCGGGCCGTCCGAAGACCGCGGTCCCGGAGACCAGGGTGTCGGCGCCCGCGTCCCGCACGAGACGCGAGGTCCGCGGGTCGATGCCTCCGTCCACCTCCAGCCGCGTGGGCAGCTGGCGCCGGGCGATCTCGTTGGCCAGGGTCTCCACCCGTTTCGGGGCGTCCTCGCGAAAGGACTGGCCGCCGAATCCCGCCCAAACGCTCATGACCAGCACCAGGTCGAGCCGGTCCAGGTAGGGAAACAATTCCTCCGGCGCGTGTCCGGGGTTGATGACCATCCCCACGCGCACCTTCTCCTCGCGCAGGGCCTGGATCACCGCTCCGGGATCCATGGCGGCTTCCAGGTGGAAGCTCACGCCGCTCGCACCGGCGCGTGCGAAACGGCGTCCGTACTCCAACGGGTCGGCCACCATCAGGTGGCAGTCCAGGAAGGCGTCGGTGGCCTTGCGCAGGCTCTCCACCACCGGGGGCCCGATCGTGATGTTGGGCACGAAGTGCCCGTCCATCACGTCCACGTGGATCCAGTCGGCCCCGGCGTGCAGGACGGAGGACACTTCCTCGCCCAGCTTGGAGAAATCCGCGGAGAGGATGGACGGCGCGATCACGAGAGGATTCATGGTGGCAGCAAAATACCCACTCCAACCGCACTCCCCCCCGCCGTCGCCGCAGGGTCAGTCCGAGAGCAGGGCGTCCACCACCGCCAGATTCCGTTCCAGACACGACCTGCAGAACTCGGGATCGGCGGCGGCACCTGCGCCCGATTCGGGCGGCAAGGTCTCCAGGACCGCGCAGCGCGTCGAAGCAGGCTGCCAGCAGATCCCCATGGCCTGGGCGGTCGCGTCGGCGCGGCGGATGGCCCAAGCCAGGAGCGGGCGACCAGTCCCGGCGGGATCCGGCCAGGATCCGATCAAGTCGGAAATCGTCGCAGGCATCTTCCACACCTGCTCCGAGAAGGCTCCGCCGAGCCTCGCGTGGCTGACGCCGATGCATTCCAGGTAGATCTCCGACAGGGAAACGGCCTCCCCGCAGGATTCCGACGCCGCGATCTTCCGGGGTACGCCCACCCATTCGTCGGGGTACACGAGCGGCGCGAGCAGGGCGCCCATGTCGTGCATCAGCCCGGCGGTCCAGACCTCCTCGAGGACCTCGTGGTCGGTGGTGGCCTTGCGCGCGATCTGGACCGATCCGGCGGCCACCAGCAGGGAATGGCGCCAGAACGCGTTCCGCGACGCTCCCATCAAGCCCTTGGACGGCAGGTTTCCCTGCTGCAGCGCCAACAGGGTCGCCACCGACCTCAGGCTGTCCTTCCCGATCCGCTGGAAGGCGTCCTCCACCTCGGTGATCTGCCGAGACCCACGCCAATAAGGGGAATTGCTCAGCCGCAGGACGGCGCCCACCAGGGCAGGATCCGTCCGAATCAGGTTGGAGAGCCGCACGACGTTCATGAATTCGTTGGAGAGCTCCCGCTCGATCTTGGCCAAGACCTGGGGGATCGGAGGGAACGCCGCGGCGCACCGGCGCAGTTCCGCATGGACGGCGTCGGCACTTCCGCGACCGCCCGGGGGCGACGTCGCAAATGCGTTGCGAGTACCCGTGATCATGCTATCAGCATACCACGGTCCGGGCCTCCGCTATCGGGGAGAAGAATCTCCCTGATTCGGGATTACGGACGCGCGTTGAGCAGGGCCGCCTGCTTCTCGAAGCCGGGCTCAGCCCAGGAGGGCGAACATGTTGGTCTTGTAGGCCTCCACGCCGGGCTGGTCGAAGGGGTCCATATTCCTCCGAGAAGGAGGTCCGAACTCCCGTTCATTTGACCTGGACGGAACTTTCCAGGGATAGGAGTTCGGAAGCGTAGGTGTCGTCCGATTCGATCCGGGTGAACACGATCTGTACGTCCCTCGTCGCCGTCTTGGTGATGATCTCGCGCATCAGGAATGTCTGGCCGTTGAGAACGTATGTGGCCTGCAGGATGCGACTGTCGTACGAGGAAACCGTTCGAGTGATGACCGAGTCAACCGTGAAATTGGCTGATCCCGACTGGTCCGCGGCGATTTCGTCCTGGACGGCAGAATCGAGACCGATCGACGACGCACCTGTCGTCAGGACCATGACATTCGCGGAAAAGCCCGACACCGCCGGAGCGAACAGCACGAAGTCTGCGGCAACGCCGGTCGCGACGGGATAGTTGTCCTTCCGCGTCCAGCCGGAGGGAGTGGACAAGGCGACCACGGAGGCATTGGTGGACGAGGTGGAACTGTCGCAACCGGTCAGGATGCCGCCGACGGTCGCGAGCAGCAACAGGTGGCCGAGGAACTTCATGATCTCTCCTTGGTTGGGGGAATGGCGTTCTCCGCGCGGGCGGAGATGCCGGGGTTTGTCAGAGCCGCGCGTTGAGCAGGGCCGCCTGCTTCTCGAAGCCGGGCTTGCCCAGGAGGGCGAACATGTTGGTCTTGTAGGCCTCCACGCCGGGCTGGTCGAAGGGGTTCACGCCCTGCAGGTAGCAGGAGACCCCGGTGGCGCGCTCGAAGAAGTGGATCAGGTTCCCCAGGGTGCGGGCGTCCATGGCGTCCACCACGATGGAGGAGTTGGGAATCCCGCCGTCGAAGTGGGCGAGGCCCACGCCCTTCCACGCCTGGTTGTTGATCTCAAACAATTCCCGTCCGGCCAGGTACTTTAGCCCGTCCAGGTCGTCGCCGGTGTCGGGGACGGCAAGCGACGCCGTCGGCTTCTCTTCGATGAGGAACGTCTCGAAGGCGATGCGCTGCCCTTCCTGGATCCACTGGCCCATGGAGTGCAGGTCCGTGGTGAATTCGCAGCCGGCGGGGAAGAGACCGGTCCGGTTCTTGCCTTCGGATTCGCCGTTGAGCTGCTTCCACCATTCCACCAGGTAGTGGAAGCCGGGCTCGAAGATGGACAGGATCTCGATGGCCTTGCCCTGGCGGTAGAGGGCGATGCGGTTGGCGGCGTAGCGGAGCGCGTCGTTCTCCAGCACGTCGTCGGACTTCCCGTAGGTCTTGAAGGCCTCCTGGGCGCCCGCCAGAAGCACGTCGATGTCGTGTCCAGCGGCGGCGATGGGCAGGAGTCCCACGGCGGAGAGCACGCTGTAGCGGCCGCCCACGTCGTCGGGGATCCCGAAGGTGGCGTACCCTTCCTCGGTCGCGAGCTTGCGCAACGCGCCCTTCTTGAAGTCGGTGGTGGCGTAGATGCGCTTCTTCGCCTCGTCCTTGCCGTAGCGCTCCTCCATGTAGGCCTTGAGGATGCGGAAGGCGATGGCCGGTTCGGTGGTGGTCCCCGACTTGGAGATCACGTTCACGGACACTTCCACCTCGTCCAGGCTGTCCAAAAGGGCCTCGGTCTCGCGGGCCGAGATGTGGTTCCCGGCGAAGTCGATGGCCACGCCTTCCTCGGTGGCGTCTTCGTAGGGGAGGGCTTCCAGCACCGCGCGGGCCCCCAGGTAAGACCCTCCGATGCCCACGGTCACCAGTACCTCGGACTGCTCCTGGATGCGCTTGGCGGCTTCCTTGATGGCGGCGAGTTCCGCGGTCGGAACCACCTTGGAGGGATCGTACCAGCCCAGGAAGTCCGAGCCCGGCCCCTTGCCGGAACGCAGCAACTCAGAGGCCGCGGACACCTGGGGAGCCAGGGCTTCCAGGACCTTGTCGTCCACCCAGGGGGCTAGATTCTTGGTTTGGTAGCGGATCGTCATGATAAGTCTCCCGAAAAAGGAATGGATGCTGGAATGCCCAAAGGTAGATCGGCGACCGGAAGCCTTCCCGGCCTTCCCACAGATACGAAACCGAGCACCTGGAGTCTCCACGGCCCCGACGGCCCCATCGCGCTATCCGCCTGCGGGCTGGTTGTGGGCCGTTCCAGCATCTGCGACGTGGTCCTGCCCGAACCGGACATCTCCCGTCGCCACCTGCGCCTCTCGCTGATCCAGGGCGAACCCTGGGCCATCGACCTGGGGAGCGTCAACGGCCTCTTGGTGGACGGAATCTCCACCCGCCGCGCGCGCCTTTCCGATGGCTCCACCCTCTGGCTGGGCGAAACCTGTCTGACCGTCCGCCGCGAACCCGCCGCTCTTCCCGCATCTTTGCTGGAGGCATGGTCCAACCTGGCGACGTCCCCCGCCCAAGCCCTGCGTGACCTGGCAGCCGCCCAATCCTGTTCCCTGGAGCCCGACGGCACCTGCACCCTGCACTGGGAATCCGACACCGGTCGCGACGACCTGGGACCGCTGCGGCGAGCGCTCTTGGAAGCGGCGATGGAATGGTTGGCGGGGGGTAGTGGGCGAGAAAGGCCACTAGGCGTTACCAAATAAACGGGATAAGACGATGCCGCACTTTTTGCAAATAGGCTTCGTATCCATTGAGATTCGTGATGAAGTAGCAGATTACAAGCTTACGAGCGTTTCAGGAAACTAAAATAGAAAGCTGCAAATACCAAAACAATGCCGATGTTCGCCATCAGCCGTTCCCAAACCTGATGCCTAAAGAATAAGAAATCTACACCAACGATCGTAGCGACCAACACGGCAATGTAAAGGGCAACAGACATGTTCCTTATTTCGATCATTTTAAATCCCGCTGGTTGATGGTTTTCACGCATCCGAATGCCGGACAATATTAAGATACCAAATTCCGCATTCCCTGGCGCGCTGAGTGGCTATCAGTGGTCGTCCTACGTTCAATGACTGGGGTCCCCGCGGCGCGTGGGCATAGGACCGCGTCGCGGGGAATCGGCACAACAACGAGCCCGCGATCGCGGTGGAATTGGATTGTGGAGGGGATTGCAGCGGAGAATTGGGTTCATAAATTCATGCCGCTATTTGTTTGCCTCTGAGTAATACCGAATTTTTGTTCAGAGTATCTAAACTAAGATCACACCCGGCATCCCATTCGACAAAATATCCGCCATTATGGATTTTCAGAAATTCTTCGGGCATTGACAATAGTTTGAACACGTCGAATTGAAGAAAATTTTGTTCATTCATTAATTATAGTGGAGTTTCAACCCAGTTTTCAATCTTCAGGCCGTTGACTCGAGAAAATTCACCAACATTATTGGACACTAGAACCATTTCATTAGAAATTGCCGTAGCGGCGATAAGCATATCCATCGCACCGATTATTGTACCTTTTGATTGAAGATCCGCCCGGATTCTTCCATAGGATCTAGCTGCAACGGCATCGAAATCAATCAAATTGAACCCGGATAAGAATTTATAAAGTGCTGTTTGTGTTTCTTCGAATTTAGAACTCTTAGTAATGCCAAATTCCAACTCGGCAACAGAAATTGAAGAAACACACACGTTTTCAATTCCTGCATTATTGATCCAGGATTTAGAGCCCTCGAATCGATTGTTGATGATATAGATGCAGATATTCGTGTCAAGAAGGAATTTCACAGAGTGTATTCCTTGGTTTCAACAAGTTGCTCGCGTTCAATCTTGAAATCTGTTGGGAAGGAATTGATTCCATCGAGATAAACTGCTTCCCATTTTCCTTTAGGAATTAGCACAATCATATCACCCATTCGCTTAATTAAGACTTCTTCTTGGTCCTCGAAGCGGTATTCTCTTGGGAGCCGAACAGCTTGGCTTCGACCGTTCATAAATAGTTTGGCTGTGGTCATGAGTGCCTCCTTGGTTCTATCATAATATATACCAATTGAGGTAAGAAGTCAAGAATTTTGTTTTTCATGGATTCCCATGGGAAAATGGATGTCACAAAATTTCCACGGATATCAGAATTTCGTTTGCCGCTAAATAGCCATAACGACCGCGTCGCGGGGAATCGGCACAACATCGAGCCCGCGATCGCGGTGGAATTGGATTGTTGGGTGCGAGATTTGTTGCTCAATTTCCATCTTGGATATTGTTCTTTGCTATTGTTTTTGCTTCTCGTATATCAATTCGAGCTTTGTGGCCATGCTTTTCGAGAAGGAAAAGTAAATTTGAGCCGTTTAACAAGGAGAGTGGCTTTCCTTTGGCAAATTCATAAGAATCTGGTCCAAAATCTGAAGTAGTAACTAAAACGCCTTTGGTTGCCCCCTCATTTAATACTGT
>CAYXXL010000090.1:0-9872 GCA_964469025.1 uncultured Fibrobacteria bacterium | reverse complement strand
CCCAGGTCGGGCTCCACCTGGCCTGTCAGGGAGTTGTAGGAGAGCAGCGGCTCGTACATCAGGTTGAATCGGTCGCCCACGGGCCACGCCGCCTGCCAGCTCTCGGCGAGGGGGTTGAACGAGGTGGGATCTCCCCACTGGGATCCGGCGAGGTACAAGGTCTGGTCGCGGGGGAACTCGTCGGTCCCGCTCGAGTGCCTGTGGCCCTTGCATCCCGTGAGCAGAAGTGCGGAGAGTGCCACGGGAAGACCGAGCACGGACATCTTGGTTACTCGCATGATTCCCTCACATCTGGTGTCGTAGAAACGGCGACGATCGCGCTTGCGAACCACAGGTCGTCTGGACCCGGGAGCCGGAAATATAAACCCGACCGCCGAGTATAGAATGGACCCCATCGGCCACGCGGACCTTGCTTCGGGGAGTTCGCCAAGAAATGAAGCGGGGCGGGATACTCCCGCCCCGCTGGACTCCCGGGGGGCCCCGTTCCAAATCCCCCGAGAGCACCTCGGTGGGATGGACGCGGCAAACGGGAGTTCAATTCCCGAGCGGATCCAAAAATCTTTTCGCACCCATGCTCGCGGGGAAATGCGGGGGGACCGCGGACGGAACCGGATGGAGCGATCCGGCCTCAGGACAGCTTTGGCGTTCCCTCGAAGACGATCTTCCAGGTTCCGTCCTCCAGCCTCCAGTATTGCCGCTTGCGCATCTGGTTGGACAGGTTGTTGGATCGGTAGTCCTGGTCGAAGTCCACCACCGCGAGATTCTTCTCCCCAGGCACCATCATGATGGAGAGGTGGGAATATCCGACCTTGATCCACGTCTTGGCTTGGGCGACCCGGCGCTTTTCCGTCTCCCAACTCTGGAGATCCTGGTCCCCGCTCCGGAATTCCTCGGAATAATGGGAGAGGTATCGGTCCACCTCGTTGGACGCCCAGTCCTCCTTCCAGGAATCCAGCGCGCGCTCCACCGACTCGCGGACGGAATCGATCTCGTCCCTGCCCACCCAATTCACGGAATCCGATACCACGACCTCGGTCTTGCCCGTCTGGAAGAGCGGCTGGATGGATTGCAGGTCTTCGTTGGGCAGGACGACGCACCCGTTGGAGGTCCGCGGAGGTCTGGAATAGGTGCTCAAAGGCGTTCCATGGATCCAGATGCCATGGCCGTGCCGACCTTCCCGGACGTCCCATTCGTTGGGGTAGTTGAGGGGAAACGCCACTTTTCCATAGTAGGGGTCCACATGGTCGATGCGGCCCGCGAGGGTGTAGACCCCCAAAGGCGTGCGCTGGTCGCCCTCGGTCTGCTTGTCGGTGCCGTTGCGCCCGATGGAGACGTAGTGGTCTCCGTCCAGCTTCCACTCTCCATCGAGTTGCCGGAACACGTAGAGTCGGCTGGCTCGGGAATCCACCACGAGGACGGCTTCCGCGTCCGATGGCGGCAGGAGAAGGTTGCGAGGGATCAGGTCCTGGGGTGGGCCCTGGGCGTAGCGCCGCAGCCGGGCTCGGGCTTCGTCGCGCAGACCTCCCGCACGCGGGTCCGTCGACCGAGGACCGGCGAACCGGTCGAGCTTGCCGGTCTGGGCCAGGAGGATGTCCCCGCGCACCAGTTGGGCGAGCCGGAAGTCGGGCTGGCGGCGCACCAGGGTGTCGGACCTGGCCAGGGCCAGGTCGAGCCGTTCGGCGCGGATGGCATCCAGTGTCCGGACCAGCAGGGACTCGGCCGAATCCGGCGCGGTGGCCCCGGTGTGGTGGTCCGAGGCCAACACCCAACTCACGCAGCATAGGCCCGTGAAAAACATGGCGCGTTTGAAGGGTCTTCGCATCACCGAACTTCCTTTTCCTCCTCGATCTTCCACTCCCCTTGGAAAATTGTCAACCCGATCCGTTTTCTGGATGTCAGCCGGACGCCCTGCGTCTGGTACACCTGGCGGTAGACCACCTCGGCCCGGTCGGGGCCGGAACGGTGGAGCACGGGGGACACGACATCCACCTTGATCCACGCCGGTGTCCGGATCCTGTCACGTCTTTGTTCCTCCCACTCGCGCCGAGACAACCCCACCGGGTGGTAGTCCGCCGCATAGGAGGCGAGATAGGCCTCCACGTCGCGATCGGACCAGGCCTTGGCCCATGCCTCCACCGCCTGGACCGGATCGGATCGTGTGCCTTCCGCGGAAATTCCCCCGCGCCTTGCCGGGATCGGCGACCGAACCGCGGGAACGGCCGATCGCGTGGCGGGTGCAGCGGAGGCGACGACCGCGGAAGCCACGCCGGGGGGCGCCGATTCCAGGCGGGCGATCTCCTTGTCCCTGTCGGCGAGGCTATCGCGCAGGGCCGAAACCTCCCTCGCCTGCAGGCCCGCGGAGGCCAGCGCGAGGCGCAGGCTGTCGTTTTCCCCGGAACGGTCGGCGATTCCTTCCGTGGACGGAGCCGTGCGGAGATCGAGGAGCAGTGGTTCGAGTCGGGACGGGGTTCCGAAGGCGCTGTCGTAGGCCAGCCGCGCCTGGCGGGAGCAGATCTTCTCCAGGTTGCGCGAAAGGACCGCCACGTCGGGACGGGCGACCAAGGCGTGCTCCAGGGAGATCCTCGCCCCATCCAGATCGCCGAGCTCGGCTTGAAGGGCGGCCTGGTCGTTCCAGGCCTCGAGGTTCGAGGAATCCTCCGCCGTCAACCGTCTCAGGATGTCCAGCGCCTCCGTTTTCCGGCCATTGCGCGCCATCTCCAGCGCACCCTGGAGGGTGGCGCTCCCGCCGCCGGCTCCGTACGCGGAGGCGACGAGGAAAACCATGGCCATGGAAAGCCATGCGATCGATACAGACTTCATCGCGCCCGTCCTGGTCCTGATCATGTGAAGAATGCCGAAAAATGGCAATTCAACCTAGTTTCCGTACGGCACGGCGAAGTTCCCCCCGCGGGGGTCACCTGGGGTCCCGGACACGGGACACGGGCCTTCGGGGGCGAGCACCTGGGTCCAGGTCAGATCGCGGCATCCTCGATCAAAGGAAGGGCCCGGTTCAGGAGATGGCGCGCGAGCCCCCGGTCGGGCCCCTGGAAGTGGCTCAGGAGCCAGTCCTTCAGGAAATAGACCTCGTTCATGGAAACCACGGTGCGCCCATCCTGCACCGATCGGCGCAACTCCTTGATCTGGTCGAGGAGTCCTTCGTGTTCGCGCGAATGGGCAAGCACACCGGGGTAGTCGGTGGTGGCCATGAACTTCTCTTCGGTGGCGAAGTGGAATTGGGTGTAATCCACGACCTCGGTCAGGGCCTCGGCGATCGACTCGTTCCCGCGTCCCGAGCGCAAGAGGTCGTAGATGCCGTTGATCAGCTCGATCAGTCGCAAATGCTGGCTGTCGATTTCCTCCACCTGGGTGAGGTACTCATCCTTCCAGACCAAGAGCGACATCCTCGATCACCTCCCGCGGATCAGGAGTTCCGGATCCGCCACAGGAGAAATATAGGACCTGGAACTCCAGAGAACGAAATCCCGCCCGCGCACCGCGCAAACAGGCTCGCTCACTCCTCTGTCACGACTCGTCGCGACTGCCGCTTGCGCTCGTTCTCGTCCAGGTAGAGTTTGCGGATGCGGATGGATTCCGGGGTCATCTCGACGATTTCGTCGGTGTTGATCCAGGTGATCGCCTCTTCCAAGGTCAGCAACTTGGGAGGGGTCAGCACGATGTTGTCGTCGGTGGCCGTGGTCCGCATGTTCGTGAGCTTCTTGCCCTTGACGATGTTCACGATGAGATCGTCCTCGCGGCAATGCTCGCCCAGGATCATTCCCGCGTAGGTGGCGGTGCCGGGCTGGAGGAACATGATGCCCCGGTCCTGCAGGTTGAACAGGGCGAAACCGGTGGCGTCGCCGTCCTCCTTGGAGATCAGGGCACCTTCCTTGCGCTCGGCGATCTCGCCCTTGAGCGGCTCGTACCCCTTGAACAGCGTCTGCATCACGGCGTAACCGCGCGTGAGCGAAAGCAGCTTGGAGCGCAGGCCGATCAGGCCGCGCGAGGGGATGTGGTACACCACGTTGGTGGCGTTCCCGTGGGTCTCCATGTGGACCATGTCGCCGCGCCGCTTGCCCAGTTCCTCGATGACGGGACCCTGGTGCTCGGCGGGAACGTCCACCGTGAAGATCTCCACCGGCTCGCAGACCACGCCGTCGATCTCCTTCAGGATCACCTGGGGGCGGCCCACGGCGAACTCGTAGCCTTCGCGGCGCATCTTCTCGATGAGGATGGAAAGGTGCAGCACGCCGCGTCCCGAGACCAGGAACTTGGCCGGGTCGATCTGCTGCTGCACGTGCAGGGCCACATCGCCCAGCTGTTCGCGGCGCAGCCGGTCGCCGATCTGGGTGGAAGTCACGAAACGACCTTCCTTGCCGCAGAAGGGCGAGTCGTTGACCTGGAAGATCATGCTGATGGTGGGAGGGTCCACCGTGATGCGCGGCTGGACGTTGGGTCGCTCCGGATCGGTGATGGTGTCGCCGAGTTGGAAGTCCTGGACTCCGGCCAATTCGATGATCTGCCCCGGCCCCGCATCCGGGAACTCGGTCAGCTTCAGGCCCAGGTAGGCGTAGATCTTGGTGATGCGGGTCTTCTTCAGTGTCCCGTCGGGCTGGGAGAGCGCCACGGTCTGGTTGACCTTGATGGTGCCTTCCTTGATGCGGCCGATGGCGAGCCTGCCCAGGAACTCCGAATAGTCCAGGCTGGAGATCAGCATGGAGAGGGGAGAGTCCGCGCTGCCGGTGGGGGCGGGGATCTTCTCGATGATCATGTCGAACAGGGGCGTGAGGTCCGAATCCTCCTGGTCCATCTCCAGGCGGCAGGTGCCGTTGCGGGCAGCGGCGTAGATGTGGGGGAAGTCCAGCTGCTGGTCGTTGGCGTGCAGTTCTATGAACAGCTGGAAGACCTTGTCGAGGGTCCCATGCGGGTCGCAACCGGGCCGGTCGATCTTGTTGATGACCACGATGGGCTGGAGCTTGAGCTCCAAGGCCTTCTGCAACACGAACCTCGTCTGGGCCATGGGACCGTCGAAGGCGTCCACCACCAGCAGCACGCCGTCCACGGTGGACAGCACCCGCTCCACCTGGCCGCCGAAGTCGGCGTGTCCGGGCGTGTCCACGATGTTGACGAAGTTTCCCTTCCAACTGATGGACGTGTTCTTGGAGAGGATGGTGATTCCACGCTCGCGCTCGAGGTCGTTGTTGTCCATCACCCGCTCCGCGACTTCCTGGTTTTCCCGGAAGGCGCCTCCCTGGCGGAGGAGCTGGTCGACCAAGGTGGTTTTCCCGTGGTCGACGTGGGCTATGATGGCGACATTTCTGATTTTGCTGGATTCGATCATTGCGGGGGCCAAAGTAGAAGCTTGGAGGGGCAACAGGCCATATCCGTGCGATTCGGCGACATTTCGTCCCGAAAAGGGTGGCCGCCGTTCAGGGCTCGACCCTGAACACCAAAGGCCCGCCAAGGGCGGGAATCTCGTGGATCTGGACCGCCTCGACTTGCGCCGAGATCGGCCCCCGACGGAGTTCCCTCCCGAACTCCGCCAGGGCGACTTCGGCTCCTTCCGCTTCCCCTTCCACCTTGCCGTCCCACCGGTTGCGGACCCAGCCGGACAACCCCAGGCTCCGGGCCCGATCCAGGGTGAAGAAACGGAATCCGACTCCCTGGACGTCGCCGGACACGAGAAATCGAATGCGTGGCATGCCCCCGCCACCATAGCAAACCCGACAAAGGTGCCCCGGTCGGCCCACCAGACCGTTGCCAACCATTCAACAGAATTTCCGTGGAAGTTCCGTTCGTCCGGCAGAAGTCGAAGATTCGGCCCAAATTCGGTTCGAGCCCTGCTCGCCCGGGCAGTGGACGCATGAATGGGAGCCACGTGAGATTCTCAGCCAGGAACGCAGCCATAGGGATCACGCTGGCGGGAGCCCTCTCCGCATTTGCCGGCATTCCTTCCTTTCCGGGAGC
Source organism: uncultured Fibrobacteria bacterium (assembly GCA_964469025.1). GTDB lineage: Bacteria > Fibrobacterota > Fibrobacteria > UBA5070 > UBA5070 > UBA5070. The sequence goes on along the minus strand of CAYXXL010000090.1, from coordinate 3,908 downwards.
CATGGGCTTCGGCAACGTGGCCACGGGTGGCCGAGGAGGCACCGTCTACCATGTCACCAACCTGAGCGACGCCGGTGCCGGTTCGTTCCGGGACGCGGTGAGCCAATCCGGACGCATCGTGGTGTTCGACACCTCGGGCTACATCGTGCTGTCCACCCCGGTGTCCGTGAAGAGCGACATCACCATCGCCGGCCAGACGGCCCCCGGAGAGGGAATCGGGATCATGGGCCGGGAAGTCTCCTTCTCGAATTCGACCAACATCGTGTGCCGGTTCGTCCGGTTCCGCCAGGGCATGCTGGACCCGGACGCCAAGAAGAGCGGCATCAACCTGCTCGGCGTGTCGAAGGCGATGATGGACCACATCTCCATCGAATTCGCCCAGTACGACGGCATCGATGCCGTGGGCAGCTCCGACGTCACCGTCCAGAACTCCATCATGGCCGATCCCACCGGCCAGCAGTTCGCGGCGCACATCGAGGGCGACAGCATCTCGTGGTGGCGGAACCTCTTCGCCAACGTCCACAACCGCTGCCCCCTCGCCAAGGCCAACACCCAGTACGTGAACAACGTGGTCTACGACTACCAGCTGGGCTACACCGCCGGGAACTCCTCCGGACACTTCCTGCACGACATCATCGGCAACGTGTTCGTGTCGGGTCCTGCGACCACCACGCCGACCGATGCGTTCTTCCAGCTCGCCAACCAGTCCGTCTGGGCCCAGGACAACATCCTGGACTCCAACGACGACGGGGTGCTGGACAACACCCCGGCCCCGTGGCCTGGCGACACGAAGCTTCCGAAGCCCTGGGCCTCCACCAGCCAGGCGCTGGCCACCATGGCCGCCAAGGACGCCTTCGGATGGATCGCCTCCCACGTGGGTGCCTCTCTCCACCGCGACCAGGTGGACTCCCTGGTGGTCTCGGAGGTCCTGTCCCTGGGGAAGAAGGGGAGCTTGTGGACCACCCAGACCGTCACCGGGCTGACGAATTCCGGCTACGGGATCATCCGCTCCGGGAAGGACTCCCTCAACACCAACGGCGACGGGATTCCGGATTGGTGGAAGAAGAAACACGGCCTTTCCCTCGCCGACGCGACCGTCGCCAACAAGACGAACCTGTCCGCCAACGGGTATACGAACCTGGAGATGTACCTGGACGAACTTGCCGGAGATCCGGTGGTCTACGCGTCCACCGCCCTCCGTCCGGTCCCGCCGACCCGGGCGGCACCGGAGATTTCCGGCGGAGCGCTTCGGCTCCAGCTCGGTTCCTCCGCGCAGGTCCGTGTCGATGCGATGGACCTTTCGGGACGAATCCTGTCCCGGGTCTTCCAGGGAGTCCTGCCCGCCGGGGAATCCAACCTGCCCGCGAACCTGGACGGACATCGCGGAGTGCTGTTGCTGCGGGTGGAGATCGCGGGCGAATCCCCGAGCCTGGTCCCCCTGGTGCGACCCTGAGGGTTCAAGGCCCGTCGGGGATCTCCGGTTCCACCAGGTGGGCGAGCTGTTCCAGCGATTCCTGCCAGCCCAGGTAGCAGAATTCCACCGGGATGGCGTCCGGGAGGTTGGCTTGTTCCACCTTCAATTCCGTGCCGCACAGCACGGGCCGCAGATCCACGGTCACCTCGATCACGCCGGGGAGGTTGGGATCGTCGAACTGGTCGTTGTAGCGGATGCGTTGGTTGGGAACCAGCTCCAGGAACTTGCCCCCGAAGGAATGGCCGGACCCCTTGCCGAAGTTGGTGAAGGACATCTTGAAGGTCCCCCCCACCACCGCCTCCATTGTGTGCACCGTGGCGGTGAACCCGAAGGGCGGGAGCCACTTGGCGAAGGCCGCCGGTTCCAGGAAGGCGCGGTAAACCTTTTCCGGAGTGGACTTGAGGACGCGGTGCAGGCGAACGGTGTTTCCCATCGTGAGATCTCCCGGGTGGAAGGGTGTTCGCATAAGGTACATGATGGTTTGAGACAAGATCCGAAACTCGTCGCGGAGCCGCAGTTCGGGGGCGAAGTTGGTGCATCATTTCCCAATTTGGGAACGCGATGGTATATTCACCGGCGGTGAGGATCATCGCGAGAAAGACCTTGGTCGACCATTGGAACCGTGCCGGCCGGGAGGATTCCGAGCAGCCGTTGCGAGCGTGGTTCTCCGAAGTCGAGGCGGCGCACTGGGCGAAGCCTTCCGATCTCAAGGCCCAGTTCCTGAACGCGAGCATCCTCCGGGACGGAAGATCCGTCTTCAACATCGCAGGCAACAAGTACAGGTTGGTCGCTTGGATCAACTACCCCCACGGGGTCCTCTGCATCCGGTTCGTCGGCAACCATGCGGAGTACGATCGCATCAACGCCCAGGAGATCTGACATGGACATCAAACCTGTCCGCAATGCCCGGGACCACAAGCTGGCCCTCAAGGAGATCGAAGGCCTCATGTCGGCCCGGAGGGGTACGCCCGAAGGCGACCGTCTGGAGATCCTTTCCACGCTCGTGGAGGACTGGGAACGCCGGCACCAGACCATCCTGCCTCCCGATCCGATCGAAGCGATCCGCTTCCGGATGGAGCAGCAGGGCCTGACGCCCGCCGACCTCGCCCCCCTCCTGGGAGGCACCAACCGGGTGTCGGAGGTCCTGCACCGCAAGCGCGGCCTGACGATCACGATGATCCGGAACCTGCACCGCACCCTGCACATCCCTTCGGAAGTGCTGGTGGGATAGGCCACAATTCGGTACCGGGGCGATCTGGACTGTTTCAAGGAAGGATCCGACATGAGCACCAGTCCGTCCACGATCGAGGGCATCCTGTCGCATCTGGCGGACGACGAGGCCGTGACGGCCCGGAAGATGTTCGGGGAATACGGCCTGTTCCGGGACGGGAAGATGGTGGCCCTGGTGTGCGACGACATCCTGTACGTGAAGCCCACTCCTTCCGGTCTCGCTCTGCTGGGAGCGCACGAGGAGGGACCGCCCTATCCCGGCGCCAAGCCTTGCGCCATCGTGACGGAGCGGTTCATGCAACGATCGCGCAAGCTCGACGAGCTGTTGCGCCTGACGGCGAAGGAGCTGCCGGCACCCAGGCCGAAGGCTCGGAAGCGGTAGGCGTGTCTGTTCCTTGGCGCTGCGCGCGGCTTTCTTTCGCTGCGCGAGGCTTGGGTTTGCGTGCGCGGCATGTACTTCCGTACTGGTTTTCCGGGGCCTGCGCGGCCCCGGTCCCGCGCCAGAGGACCCGAGCGCGCGGGCCCTCTGGACTCCCGCGCGCCGGGGGGATCGGATTCTCCGGATGGCCGCCGGGATTCTCACCCATCGGCCCACAGGGCCGATGGACCGTGGGCAATCCGGAGACCAGCCGTCCCCCCGGACCCCGCCGTCTTCTCCGCCGGCTCGCTTTCGCTCGCCGCCTAGGAAGGTGCTGGCGGTTCATGTGCTGAGAGAGGCCTGTCCCGAGCTTGGTTCCCGATGTAAACTGGGAACATGCATCTAGCGCAATCGCCACTGGTCCTTGTGCTGGTCCAGGCCCGCTTTCCCAGGCGCCATGGCATCGAAGGACGGATCGAGGCATTCCGAGCGGCATGCGAGGACTCGGACTATCCCCTTTTCCACGAGGGGTCGATCCAGACGGTCGGCATCGGACCCGAAGGGCCTGCGCTCACTAATGCGCCACGGTGGGACCTGCTGGATCGCAGCAGGCGGTGGAACGTCGTTCTTTCCCCGGAATTCCTGCTTCTCCAGACCACGGAGTACCATCGCTTCCGGGACTTCCTGGGCATCAAAGCAATCTATAATACTTTGAAAGCCCAAGGAATCACTTATTCGAGCACGACCATATCCTTCCCGGCAGGTTCCCAAAAAATCCGGTATCCATCTGCTTCATTACAAGAAGCCAGCGCGAATTGCATTGATGGAACCGTTCTGATGGCTTCA
>CAYXXL010000089.1:0-9926 GCA_964469025.1 uncultured Fibrobacteria bacterium | reverse complement strand
TTGGTCGACGGCGAGCTGGTGGCGTTTGCTGACGCGGGTCGGCCCGACCTGCGGGGGAAGGCCTGGGTCCTGAGTTCCCAGGCGGTCGGGGCGCACGCCCGGTTGGAGGACTGCTCGCCGACGGCCCGGGATCTCGGGATCGCGCCCGGAATGCGCCTGGCCGAGCTGCGACGCCGGTTTCCGCAGGTTCCGGTCGTGGGCCCGCATGCGTCCGCCCTGGGATCGTTTCGCCGGATCCTGTCGGCGCTTTGCGAGGCCCGCACTCCGGTCTGGGAACTGGGACCCGAAGGCATGTCCCTGGATCTGTCCGGGACGGTGCATCTGTTCGGCGGAGATTGGGAGGCCTGGGCCGAGCGTTTGAGGGACGACCTCGCCAGTGCCTGTGGCGTGCGCGAAATCCGCTTGGCGGGGGCGCCGGTCCGCGGAGTCGCCGAGATCCTGGTGCGCTCGGGCGGTGGGGATTCTGGCATCGATCTCTGCGAACCCGGGTGCGAAGCGGAGCGCTTGGAGCAGGTTCCCCTGGCTTCCGTCCACTGGCTCTCTCCGAAGTCGCGGGAAGCGCTCGAGCGGTTCGGACTGAGGACGTTGGGGGACGTGCGCCGACAGCCCCGGACCTTCCTTCGGTTGCATCTGGCCGCGGATGGCGACCGCCTGGCCGCCCTGGCGATGGGGCTGGATCCGGATCCCGCCAAGAGATCGAAGGGACGGTCGGAGGAATTGGTCCTCCCCTGCGACGAGAACGACGTGGAGGTCCTGCGCGGCGCCGTCCACCAGCTCGCCGACCGGTTGGCCTTCGCGTTGCGCGAGCGGTCGCTGGGCGTCCACGAAGTCCGCTTGGGGATCGCGTGGTCGGATGGCCAGGAAATGTCCTCGTCCGCACGGCCTCCGCTTCCCGTGGAGGACTTCCTGTCCCTGCGCGAGGCGGCCTGGAAACTCCTGGAACAACTGGACGCACGGCGCGTGTCGGTGCGGTCGCTTCGGTTGTCCGCGACCCGCACCTTCACGCTCACCGGCCAGGAAGACCTGTTCGCCACCCCGGAAGGAGATCGGCAAAGGCGACTGGGCAGGGCACTGGACCAGGTGCGCCGCCGCCAAGGGTTCGCGGCGGTGGGGAACGCCTTGGCCGCATAGCGCGGTTGCCGGGGGATGGCCCTTTGTGCGTTGATCGGATCGCGATCATGTCGCAAGGTCGCCCGATTCCTACCTTGACGCACCTATGGTAGATGCACGCCGGACCTCGCGTCCGATCCAGACCGCTCTCGAAAACGTGCGTTCCACGTTGCTTCCCAACGGGGTCGTCGTCGTTTCCGAGCGCATGGAGGGGCAGCGCTCGCTGTCCGTCGGCGTCTGGATAGGGCTCGGGTCCCGCCACGATCCGGTCGGCAAGGCCGGGCTGGCCCACCTCTACGAGCACATGGTCTTCAAGGGCACCGCCAAGCGCAGCGCCTTGCGCGTTTCCCGGGAACTGGAAGAGGTGGGGGGGCATCTCAACGCCTTCACCAGCCGGGAGCAGACCTGCTTCTACGCCAAGGTCCTGGACCGCGACCAGAAGCGGGCCGCGGAACTTCTGTGCGACCTGGTCGTGGGAGCCAAGCTGTCCCGCAAGGACCTGGAGATGGAACGCCAGGTCGTGCTGGAGGAAATCCGCGGCTGCGACGACGATCCGGAAGAACTGGTGGGGGATCTCTTCGCCCAGGCTCTTTGGCACCGCAACCCGCTGGGCGAGCCCATCGCCGGAACCATCGAGTCGGTGGCTCCCCTGTCGGCGCGGGACCTTCTGGCGCACAAGGCGCGCTCCCTCTCCGGAGAGGTCCCCATCGTGGTGGCCGCCTCCGGAAACGTGGACCACGACCAACTCGTGGCCGCCGCCGCCGCCGGCCTGCAAGCCAAGGCCTACGGGAAATCCGAGCACCAGAAGGCCGTGAAGCCCGGTTCCAGGCAGTCTCCGCGGCTGGTCGTGCGCAAGGACGTCGCCCAGGTCAACATGATCCTGTCGCGCCGTTCCATCTCCGCCCACCATCCCGACCGCCACGCGCTGGGACTGGTGAACCTGGTCCTGGGCGGCGGCATGGCCAGCCGGCTGAACCAGGAGATCCGCGAACGCCGCGGCCTGGCCTACAGCGTGTACTCCTTCGCGGACTTCCTGCTGGGCGCCGGTGCCTTCGGGATCTCCCTGGGCACCGAACCGCGCCAGGCGGCCCGGGCGGCGCGCGTGGCATCCGCCGAGGTTGACAAGATCCGGCGCGAAGGACTTTCCCGCAAGGAGCTCCGTTTCGCCAAGGCGCACGCCTCGGGCGCCGCAGTCCTGGCCTTGGAGAACCCCAGCGCGCGGATGCAGCACCTGGGCAAATGCCAGCTGCTCTACGGAAGGCCCATCCCCCTGGATGAAATCCTCGCCACCGTGGACGCGGTGGATTCCGCGCAGGTGGAACGCGTGCTGGAAGAGCACCTGGGACCGGTATCCGAGGAGAACGGCTGGACCTTGGCCGCGGTGGTGCCCGAGGGATTCCAGTCGGACGCCTTGCTGCGCTGATCCCCGGTGGGCGGAGTGCGTAGCGACTTCGGTTCCCTGCCGGGAACCGAAGTGTTCAGTGCAATTGCCGGTCCAGTCTCCAGATCGCGACGGTCATGGCGGACACGCCGTAGGCGGCGATGGCCGCCCATTCCCGCCACAGGTCCAGGAACCCCGCACCCTTCAGGTAGATGCCTCGGATGATGATCAGGAAATAGCGCATGGGGATGAGGAGGGTGATCTCCTGCAGCCAGACGGGCATGTTGCGGATGGGGAAGGTGAAGCCCGAGAGGTAGATCATCATGGGCAGCATGAAGAAGGTGGCCACCACCATCGCCTGCTGCTGGGTCTGGGCGAAGGTGGAGATCAGGAGTCCGATCCCGAGCGACGAGAGCAGAAAGAGCCAGATCGCGGGGTACAGGAGCAGCAGGCTGCCCAAGGGCTTCACGCCGAACACGAGCCATGCGAGCACCAGGACGATGGACACCACCCAGGTGGAGGTCAGGAAGTAGGGGGCCACCTTCCCCAGGGCCAGCTCCCACCCGCGCAGCGGGGTGACGATGAGTTGCTCCAGGGTCCCGATCTCTTTCTCCTTCACGATGGCGTTGGAACTGGCCATGATGGTGGTCAGGAAGATGGTCATGGCAAGAACCGCGGGAACCATGAACCACTTGGATTCTAATTCCGGATTGAACCAGACGCGTGGTCTCAATTCCACCCCTGGAAACCGGGGATCCCCCATCGCGAGTCGCTGGCGCACCAGGAACCGGCTCATCCCGGCATCCTCGGCGATGCTCGAGAGGTAGCTGGACACGAGGCCCGCGGTGTTGGCGTCGGATCCGTCCACGAAGAGTCCCACCTGGGCCGTCCTGCCGGATTCCAGGTCCCTGCCGAAATGCTGCGGGATCTGCATCACCGCGACCACCCGTCCGTCGCGAAGCAGAGGCTCCACCTCGGAGGATGCCGACAGGTCGGAGCGCACCTGGAAGAACGGGGAGGCGACCACACGCTCCCGGAGCGACCGGCTTTCGGAGGTGTGGTCGAGGTCGAGGACCGCCACCGGCGCCTGGACCAGGTCCAGGCGCGCCGCCGAGACCAGGATCATCAACTGGATCACGGGCATGAACATCGTGATCCCGCGCATGCGGGGATCGCGCAGGATCTGGGCGAGTTCCTTGCGCACGAAGGCGCGGGCGACCTGGAGATTCATTTCAGGATCCCTCCCAGGCGGCGAAGGGCGAAGAGCATCACCACGCCGGTGTAGGCGCAAAGCGCCGCCACCTCCCGCCAGACCGTGAGGATGGTGGTTCCGTCCCGCAGCATCAGGGCGCGCAGGGCGGAGATCAGGTAGCGGCCCGGGAAGAGCCAGGTCACCGCCTGCAGCGCGACGGGCATGTTGTGGATGGGATAGATGAATCCGGAAAGCATCACCGAGGGGAGCATGGTCAGGAGGCCGGCGAAGGAGAAGGCCGTCTCCTGCTTGTCGGAAAGGGTGGACAGGAACAGTCCTTGGGCGGACGCCGTCACCAGGAACAGCAACAGGACGCCCACCAGGGCGGGAATGCTTCCCCGAACCGGCATCCCGAAGAGCCCCACCGCTCCGGAGACGATCAGGATGGCCACGAAAATGGACAGGGAAAGGTATGGGGCGAGCTTCCCCAGGATGACCTCGATGGGCCGCACCGGCGAGACCTGGAGCTGCTCGAATGTGCCGCGCTCGCGCTCGCGGGCGATGGCGATCACCGTGGAAATCACCGCCGTGACGGTGAGGATGTACACCATCAGCCCGGGGATCATGAAGATCCGGGTCTCCAGTTCTGGATTGTAGAGGATCTGCTCCCGGGCATCCACCGGGGTCCTGAACTGCTGCCCCTTGTCGGAGAGGGCGCGGATCTTGACGTCCAGGTCGGCTTTCCGGATCAGCCCTTCGGCGAACCCCAGGGCCTGCGCGCCCTGGTTCGCGTCGGCGCCGTCCAGGAGGAACCCCACCTCGGCGGTGCGGGATTGGGCGAGGTCGCGGGCATACCCCTCGGGGATGCACAGCACCGCGGAGGCCCTGTCCGAAAGCACCAGGCGGTCGGCCTCGGCCAGCGAATTCAGGTTCGCCACCCGGTCGAAGGCCTCGGCGGAACTGAACGAAGCCGCCAGATCCCGGCTTTGACGGGTCTTGTCCTGGTCCCACACGCCGATGGGCACGTGCTTCACGTCGAAGGAAAGCGCGTAGCCGAACAGGAGCAGCAGGAACACGGGCAGGAAGATGTACGCCGCGAGCGTGAGCTTGTCGCGGAAGGACTGGCGGAATTCCTTCGCGGCCATGGCCTTGGTGCGTCGCAGGAAGCCGCTCATGCGGCCTTCCTTCCGCGGTGCACGAGTTCCACGAACACGTCCTCCATGGAGGGTTCTTCCACGTGTCCGGGAAATATCTCCTGCTTGAGCGCCCGAGGCGTCCCCAGCGCCACCATCTTCCCGTCCAGGATCATCCCCACCCGGTCGCAGTACTCCGCCTCCTCCAGGAAGTGGGTGGTGACCAGGATGGTGACGCCGCCCTTGGATAGGTCGTAGATGGTCTCCCAGAAGCGACGGCGGGCGATGGGATCCACTCCCGAAGTCGGTTCGTCCAAGAACAGGATCTCGGGGCGGTGCATGAGGGCGCAGGACAGGGCGAGCCGCTGGCGGATCCCGCCCGGGAGGTCCCGGGTCATGCTCTTGCGCTTGTCCGCCAGTTCCGAATAGTCCAGCGCCCATTGGATGCGTTCCACGGCCAACGCCTTGGGCAGGCGGTAGACTGCGGCGAAGAACGAAAGGTTCTCCTCCACGTGCAGGTCCTCGTAGAGGCTGAATTTCTGGCTCATGTACCCGATGCGGAACTTGATCTTCCTGCTCTCCCGGCCCACCTGGAAACCCGCCACCCGGGCCGTTCCGGAGCTGGGTTGGAGGATGCCCGTGAGCATCCGGATGGTGGTGGACTTCCCCGATCCGTTGGGACCAAGGAATCCGAAGATCTCCCCCCTGGCCACGGAGATGTCCAGATGGTCCACCGCAACGAAGTCCCCGAACCGGCGGGTGAGGCCTCGCGTCTCGATGACCGCCGGCGGGTTCATTTCCACGACGGATCCTGTCCGCGCGCCAGGGTGAGCGCCAAGGCGGCCGCGTTTTCCTGCGCGATTGCCTGGGCGAGGTCGGATTCCCCTTGGGAAAGCGCCGATTCCCGGTCGATCGCGTCCAGTCGCAGCGAAGTTCCCACCTGTGCCCGGATGAGGGCCAGCTCCAGGTCGCGCCGCGCGAGCGGGAGCGAAGACTGCGCGATCTCCCGGCGGCGCACCGCCAGGCGGTAGTTGGTTTCCTTGAGTGCCAGGTCCTGCTCGTCGGCATCCCGCACGGCCACCTCGCGAAGCCTGGCCTGGCGCGCCTGGAGATCCGCCGTCCGGGCGGCGAGGTCGTCCATGCCGCCCCGGAAGAGGTTCCAGTTGGCGACGACTCCCACGCGCCAGGATCCGTCGAAGCTGTCGCGGTTGGGAACCACTCGGGGGTTCGGATCCATCAGGTCGTATTCCGCCGAGGCGGTGATCTGGGGGGAATAGGCAGCGCGCGCGGCCTCGGCCTGTTCTTCCGCGGAGGAGGCCTGGGCGCGGGCCTGTGCGATTTCGGGGCGTTCCACGACGGCTGCGGGCGCCGAGGGGGTGGGAAGCGGAACCAGGGGATCCGTCGCCGAAAGGTCGCTCTGGATGTCCAGTCCCAACGCCACGCACAGCGCCTGCCGGGCGGTCTCGAAAGACGCGGAGGCCTGCTCCACCTGGAGCTCGATCTGCCGCATGCGGAGCCGGGCCTGCAAGGTGTCCTGCTCCAGCGCGGTGCCTTGGCGGAACCCCACCGCGGTGAGGACCGCCTGCGAATCGGCGCTCGCGAAGGCCCTTCGCGCCGATTCCAGGGAAGCCTGGGCGGCCGACAGGTTCCAGTACGCCGTGGCCACCCGCGTGGTCAGGTCTTGTCTGGACTTGGTCCGGGAAGCGCGACCCGCCTCGGCCTGCCAGGTCGCTGCCCGTTCCAGGTGGATGGACTTTCCGCCCTCCCAGAGGACCTGGTCGGCGCGGGCCGACAAGCCCCACTGGTTGGGGATCTGCGGGGCGATGTCCAGAGGCATCGGCCCACCGGGCAGCGGCAGGACAAGCTTCGGTTCCGAGATGTCGGAAAGCCGGTTGTAGGAGGCCTGGACACCCACCGACGGGAGCCAGACCGATCGCTGCTGGTCGGCCTGCAGGAGCGAAGCGTCCACGCCCAGGGAATCGGAACGCGATTGGGGATCGCGGTTCGCCGCGGTCGCAAGCGCGTCGCCAAGGGATAGGCTCGCTCCCGATGCCCCGGCGACGGAGGCCAGGCACAGGAAAAGGGACGGACGGGTTCGCATGGGCCACCTCATTGCCGCAACAGTTCCAGGAATGCGTTCTCGAGATCCGGAGTCCTCGTGCTCCACTCCAGGACGGGGAGCCCCGCCTCGGACAGGATCCGTTCGATGCGCGCCTTCAGGTCCGAGGGATCCGGGGACAGGAATTCCAGCCGTTCGCCCCGGGTCTGCATCCGCACCGCTTCGGGCAGGACGGAAAGCGCGGCGCGCGCGGCGCGGGGGTCCTCGGCGATCAGTTCCAGGAGCTGGGCACCGGTGCGGGCCACCACTTCGGCCACGGTCCCCTCGCAAAGCAGGGTGCCTTCGTGGAGCATGGCGACGCGCTGGCACTTGGCGGCCTCGTCCAGGTAGGGCGTGCTCACCAGGATGCTCATCCCGCCCGCCACCAGCTCCCCGAGCACGATCCAGAACTCGCGGCGGCTCACCGGGTCCACGCCGTTGGTGGGCTCGTCCAGGACCAGCAGCTTGGGACGGTGCAGCAGGGAAATGGTCAAGGCCAGCTTCTGCTTCATGCCACCCGAGAGCTTGGAGGCCAGTCGCGATCCGAATTGGTCCATGCCCATGCGGCCCAGCAGGTCGCGCCCGCGCGCGGCGGCGTCGGCCACCCCGTAGATCTCGCCGAAGAAGGCGATGTTCTCGTCCACCGTGAGGTCTCCGTACAGGGAGAACCTCTGGGCCAGGTACCCCAAGTGGGTCCGCACGCGGGCGGGGTTTCGCGCCACCGGCTCCCCGAACAGCATCACCTGGCCCCCCGTGGGCTCGTAAAGGTGGCACAATGCGCGAAGAAGGGTGGTCTTGCCCGCGCCGTCGGGACCCACGAGGCCGAGCATGCCGCCTTCGGGGACGGAAAACGACACACCCTTGAGCGCCTCCGCGGGATTTTTCCGGTTCCAGCGGTGGCGCACGTCGACGAATTGGGCGGCAGCGCTCACGAGCCCACCAGGACGCGGCCCAGCGCGGGCATCCCCGACTTCAGGTGGCCGTCGTTGTGCACCCGCAGCGTGACCGCGTACACCAGCTTGGCGCGTTCGCCCGCGGTCTGGACGTTCTTGGGCGTGAACTCGGCCTCCTGGGCCACGAAGGAGACCACCGCGGGGACCGCCTGCGAGGGATCGGAATCCAGGAAGACCTCCGCCTTCTGCCCGATCTTCACCTGGGCCACGGATTTCTCCGACAGGTAGATCTTGAGGTCAGCCCTTCCCGGATCCGCCAGGGACAGGACCTGGCCCCCCGGTTCCACCATCTCGCCGGGTTCGGCCAGGCGTTCCGTCACGATCCACTTGCCCGTGGGGCCGGCGGGCGCGCGCACCACGGAACGGTCGAGCTGGTCCTCGGCGGCGCGCAGCGCGCCCTGGGCCTGGTCCCACTCGGCGCGGGCCCGGGTGATCTCCTCGATCCGCGATCCCTTCACCAGCCGGTCGGCGGTGGCCTGCAGTGCCTTGAACGTGGCCTGGGCCGCGTCCAACTGGGTTCGCGCGGCGTCCAACTGCGCGGGCGTTGCGGCTCCCTGCGCGGCCAACCCCTGGGTCCGACGGAAATTGTCAGCGGCGCCGTCCGCCTGGGCCCGGGCGGCTTGCTGCTGGGCCAAGGCCTGGGAGATGTCTTCGGCGCGGCTTCCGCGGGCGACCTGCTGCCACTGGGCCTGTGCCGCCATGGCGGTGGAACGCGCCTCGTCGCGGGCGATGGCACGGGACAGCGTGTCCTGCACCAGCAGCGTCTGTCCCGGCAGCACGGAATCGCCTTCCTCCACGGCCACGGAAAGCACGATCCCCGGGACCTGCGCCCCCAGCCGGGATTCCCGCAGTTCGATCGTTCCCGAGCCGCCGAACGGACCCGGCCCGGACTGGCATCCGGCCAGTCCCGCGGCGGCCATCGCCGCCCATCCCCATCTTCCTTCGCGCATCGCCGCCGCTCCTTGGAACCGTGTTCGCCGCCCGCACGCCGGTGCGTCGGATTTCATGACGCATCCACCCCGGAAATATTGCCTGGGCGAGGGCCGTCGCCCATCACCCTCCTCCAGGTGCACGGGAAGGTACTCGACATCCAAAATTCCCGAGATGCCTATTTTGTGGGCACGCGTTATCGGAGGGTGGATGGATCAGGACAGCTGCAGCAACGAAGAATCCGCCGAGCAGATCGTGCGCTTCTTCCGGCAGCATCGCGAGGAATGGCGGAGGTTCGTCTCCGATTTCCTCCCGATCTCCCCGATTCCACCGCTGCAAGCGCTTGCGAAATTCTTCGTGATCCGGTCCAACCAACCGTTCGACATGCAGGCCTACATGCGGGCCCAGGCCGACTTCATCCGCAAATCCCTGGACAACGAGATGGAGGCGCTTTCGCCGATGGAGCGCCAGAAGCTGGTGGCGGAATGGCTGCGCAACAACGCACAGAGCCACCGGGACCAGATCATCCTCGAACAGGCCAAGACCATCGAGCAGTGTTCCACCCTGATCGAACCTTCCCTCGCGGATCTCCTCGACGGCATCATTCCCGGACGCTGACGTCTATCTTTGGCCCCCATGTCGCCTGACCGCACCGTGATCCGGGAGCGCGTGCTCGGGGGTGATCCCGATGTCGCCGCGGACTTCTGCCGCATCTGGCTCCACCTCGTGTCGCGCACCTTCGCGCTGAACATCCGAGTGCTCCCGCGCGACCTCGAAGAGACCGTTCGCCTGGCCTATCTCTTCATGCGCATCGCCGACACCATCGAGGACGACCGGGCCATGCCCGCCGAGGAACGGAAACGGTTGCTGGGCCTCTATGTCGCCTGTTTCCGACCCGGGGAACCGGATCCGGACGAAATCCAGGAATTCCTGTCTTCCCTCCCCGCCTCCTGGAAGACGGAATCCCACCCCGATCTTTTCCTTGTCGCCCACGCCGACCTGGTCTTCAAGGTCTTCGCCGGAACCAGTCTCCCGCACCGGGCCGCGGTGGAAGAACGGGTCCGGGAGATGTGCGGCGGGATGGTCCACTACGCCGTCCAGCGCGAGGAGGACGGCTGGTTCCGGCTCG